>DAOSUS010000021.1 GCA_035378955.1 Candidatus Hydrogenedens sp.
CATTACCTTCGACACATACAGCCAACAAAGGAGAGGTAGTCAATCCGAAGCAAGTCATTCCGTTAGATGATGAAGATTTGAAAAACTTTTAAAATTCAAAATAAATACAAAAAAAAGAAGTAGTGGAACAATATTTTACTACTTCTTTTTTATTTATTAATGGTTGCTATGATTATCAAATAATAAGATATAATGGTGTGAATATGATTGAGCATAACAACAGGTTTATCCCGATAAATATACAAACAATTTGCATTTACTTTTTATATATTGATTGTATTTGTGTATATTTATGTAATTCGAGGTTCATTTCTTTTGCAAAAAGATATATAATACATTTGTAATTTTGAATTTATTAGAAGGAAAAAACGAATGAAAATAGAGGAGAAAGAAAGATACCGAAAAAGAGCAGTGGAAATGCTTAATAAATGTGGAATTGTAACAACGAAAGAGGAGCAAAGCAATATAGAAATTACAGATTTTGGTTTAGGTATGTATGAAAAAATAGGTTTGGCTATTCTTGTTTATGTAAATACGGATAGATATTGCGCCAAGGAGTTGATAATGCTTCCAGGAATGATATGTCCAGAACATAAACATCCACCAATAAGGTCAAACCCTGGAAAGATGGAAACTTTTCGTTGCCGTTGGGGAAAGGTATATTTATATACAGAAGGAAAACCAGAAGAAAATCCAAAAGCAAAAATACCGGAACAGAGAAAGGATTTCTTTACTGTCTGGCACGAGGTCCTATTAAATCCTGGTGACCAATATACACTTCCGCCCAATACATTACATTGGTTCCAAGCAGGGGAAGAAGGTGCGATTGTCTCAGAATTTTCAAGCACAAGCAAAGATGAAAGCGATATATTTACAGACCCTCAAATAGTGCGTGTAGAGCAAAGTTAAATCGTTAATCAATTCACAAATTATATTATTTGTTATATATCATAAAGTTAAGTTGAAAATGCAAATTTGTTTTTGATATAATAAAGTATAAATATATTTGAATTGTAAACTATAAAAACAATTTATATGAGAAAGATGTTATATGAATAGTATTAACAATAATTATGAAGCACTTTTCAAGAAAGCCGAAGAATTCCGTAATTCTTTGGGGTATGGAGAAAAAATTCGTATTCGTGTAGGTTCTGCAACATGTGAGCATGCAGCAGGTTCCCAAATTGTATACGAAGAGTTTAAAAAGCATATTGCATCTTCTGGGAAACAAGATATTATTTTGGAAAAAACAGGATGTACGGGCAGGTGTAGTTGTGAGCCTATAGTGGGTGTATTTATTCCTGGCAAATTACCCGTAAAGTATCAATTAGTAAAGCGGGATACGGTTCACAAAATTTTTATGGAACATGTAATTGGAGGGAAAATTGTTCAGGAAAACCTTTTGGATAAAACACCGGATTCCTGCAAATATCATGTTTTAATGTGTGATGGTTCGGGTTGTGGAGGTGCGTTAGAAGGAGGTTTGCGATTTCAATTTGAGATGAAACTTGCGGATTCGGGGTTAAAACCTGATGAAGTCTGGTTAACTCATATTGGTTGTTTAGGTTTTTGCACAATAAGAGAGAAAAAGGAGCAAACGGTTCAGGTAATGGTTCGACCTGACAATGTTATTTATAAAATTAAAACAATAAAAGATGTAGAAGACATTATAGAGAATCATTTTAAGAAGGGTAAAGTAGTTCAAAGATTAGTAGCGAAAGAAAGACCCATAAGTCAGCGATTTTACAATCTTTACGGTGATGTAGCATTTTTTAATAAACAAACACGGATTGCCCTTCGAAATGCTGGAGTAGTAAATCCAGAGAATATATATGATTATATCCATTACAAAGGATTTCTTGCGCTAAAAGAAGTTTTAGAAAAAGGTGACCCTGAATGGGTAGTGAAACAAGTAACGGAATCTAAATTAAGGGGTAGAGGTGGAGGTGGATTTCCCACGGGTATGAAGTGGGCAAGTGCAAGAAAAGCCAAAGAAACTATTCGCTATATTATTTGTAATGCGGATGAAGGTGACCCAGGAGCCTTTATGGACCGCAGCATGTTAGAGTCAGACCCATTTAGTATTGTAGAGGGAATGATAATTGGCGGTTTTGCCATTGGTGCACAAAAAGGATATTTTTATATTCGTGCGGAATATCCTCTGGCTGTAGAACGAATAAGCCATGCTATTGAAGAGTGCAGAAAACATAATTTATTAGGACAAAATATATTAGGTAGTGATTTCAGTTTTGACCTTGAAATTCGTTTAGGTGCTGGAGCCTTTGTATGTGGTGAAGAAACGGCTTTAATTCACTCAATAGAAGGCGAACGAGGGCAACCTCGTGTAAGACCTCCCTATCCGACAGAAAGTGGATTATGGGGAAAGCCTACAGTAATTAACAATGTAGAAACCTTTGCCAATGTTCCGCCTATAATAGTTTATAGTCCGGAATGGTTCGCTCAGGTAGGGACAAGTCGAAGTGGTGGCACAAAAGTATTTGCACTTGCAGGAAAAATACAAAGAACAGGATTTGTGGAAGTTCCAATAGGTACCACATTGAGGAACATCGTTTATGGAATTGGTGGAGGACCTGCAGGTAGTAAAAAAGCCAAAGCCATACAAACCGGTGGACCTGCAGGAGGATGTATACCTGAAAAATACTTTGATACCCCTGTAGATTTTGACACATTAGGAAAATTGGGTTCTATTATGGGTAGTGGTGGAATGATTGTGTTAGACGAAGATGACTGTATGGTTGATGTAGCAAAATTCTATATGGAGTTTTGTCAGGATGAATCTTGTGGTAAATGCACTCCTTGTAGAGAAGGGACAAAACGGATATTAGAAATTCTTACAAAAATTACAGAAGGAAAAGGCACAGAAGAAGATTTAGAAAAATTAGAGCGATTGGCTAAATTGGTTAAGAAATCATCTTTGTGCGGTTTGGGTAGAGCCGCACCTAATCCTGTGTTAAGTACTTTAAATTATTTTAGAGAAGAATATTTAGCCCATGTAAGAGACAAAAAATGTCCATCAAAGAAATGTCGCTCACTAATTCACTATGAAATAGACCCTGAAAAATGTGTTGGGTGCACAATGTGTGCGAAAAATTGTCCTGTGTTATGTATCACAGGAGAACGGAAAGAAGTTCATGTAATTGATACAACAAGATGTATTAAATGTGGTAGATGTTTTGAAGTTTGCAGATTTAAGGCTGTTAAAAAACTTTAATTAAAGATAAATCAAGGATTTGTATATGAATAAACCTAAACCAACTGAATTAAAAATGATAAATATAAAAATTGATGATAGAGAAGTATCTGTTCCCGAAGGGACAACTGTGATGGAAGCGGCTGAAAAAATCGGAATACATATACCTCGTTTATGTTATCACCCGGATTTAAGTTTACAAGGTTCGTGTCGTGTATGTATTGTAGAGGTTAAAGGTTTTGATTTTTACACGACTTCCTGTAGCACAAAAGTATGGGAAGGAATGGAAATAAAAACAAATAGTCCTGAAATCCGTCAAGCAAGACGAGATATTGTTGAATTAATTTTGGATAACCATCCACAAGATTGCCAGACCTGTGAACGAGATGGAAATTGCGAACTTCAGAATTTAGCCTACTCATTAGGTGTCAGGGAGAGGCTATTTTCAGGAGAAAGAAAGCATTTTCCGATAGATAAAAGGAGTAAATCCGTTGTTCGTGTTCCAGAAAAATGTATCTTATGTGGACGATGTGTTCGTGTTTGTGCCGAAGTTCAGGGAGTTTATAATTTAAGTCAGCATGGGAGAGGTTTTAATACGCAAGTTATGCCTGCACATGGTTCTGCTATGGATGAATCTGTATGTATCCAATGTGGGCAATGTATTATGGTATGTCCTGTTGCCGCATTTATAGAACAGTCTCATACAGAGAAGGTATGGAATGCATTGGCAGACCCCAAAAAACATGTAGTTATCCAGACAGCACCTTCCATTCGTGCGGCGATAGGGGAAGGTTTTGGAATGGAACCAGGAACACCAGCCACAGGTAAAATGGTAACGGCATTGCGGTTATTAGGTTTTGATGCTATTTTTGATACAAATTTTGGAGCCGATTTAACCATTGTTGAAGAAGCCACTGAGTTTTTGAAAAGAATACAGAAGAAGGAAAGGCTTCCTCTTCTGACAAGTTGTTCACCAGGATGGATAAACTTTCTTGAAAAATTTTATCCTGAAATGATTCCTTATGCTTCTACATGCCGAAGTCCTATGAGCATGACTTCCGTACTATTAAAAACATATTATGCGGAAAAAATGAAGAAAGACCCGAAAGATATTTTTGTGGTAGCCGTAATGCCTTGTGTTGCTAAAAAGTTTGAGGCGGATAGAGATGAACACAAAATGCCTGATGGTATTCCATATACGGATGCTGTTTTGACTACTCGCGAATTGATATGGATGATTAAGTGTTATGGAATTGACTTAAAAGATTTACCTGATAGCGATTTTGACAACCCCTTAGGCGAATCCAGTGGTGCGGCAGATATTTTTGGAACAACCGGAGGTGTGATGGAGGCAGCATTACGAATGGCATGTGAAGTTCTTACTGGATTACCTCCGGAGAAGATGGAGTTTACAGATGTTCGTGCAGTAGAAGGTTTAAGAGAAACCGAGGTTAAATTTGGCAATTATAAAATTAATGTTGCTGTTTCTAATGGATTAACGAATGCCAAAACAATTCTTAACAAAATTATATCGGGAGAAAATCAGTATCATATTGTAGAAATTATGGCATGTCCGGGTGGATGTATAGGAGGTGGTGGACAACCTTATCCGCCGGAAGGTTATCATTTTCTTGACCCTGAACTATTAGCAAAAAGGGCTCAGGCTTTGTATAGGATAGACAGTGATAAGAAAATCAGAAGTTCAAATCACAATCCATCCATTCAGCAAATATATAAGGAATTTCTGGGAGCCCCGGGCAGTGAAAGGGCTCACCAATTATTACATACACACTATCACCCAAGATTACCGAGAGGAATACGATAATGTGCGCACATCATAATATACAACAATCAACAGATAATTGGAAGGAAGTCGAAGAGTTTGCGAAAAAGGCACTTCCAGTACAAATTGTTAAATTCATTGAAGAATGCAAAAAAGAACCCAATCCCGAGAGCAAATTAATTAAGATACTCCAATTGGTTCAGGAACATTATGGTTTCCTTGGAAAAACACAGATGGATGCAGTGGCTCAATTATTGCAAGTGCCGATGGCAAAAGTATCAGGAGTTGCTACCTTTTACCACTTTTTCCGTCTTGTGCCACGAGGGAAATATCTTATTCGAGTTTGCCTGGGTACAGCCTGTTATGTAAAAGGTGCGGAACGGGTTGTAGATAAGTTAAAAGAAGAACTCGGAATACAATTTGGAGAAACAACAAAAGATGGATTATTTTCTCTTGAAGGGACACGGTGTTTAGGATGTTGCGGTTTAGCACCTGTTGTTGAAATTAATAAGGAAATATTTGGACAGGTTACACCGGATAAAATACCTGCAATTCTTGAACATTATTCAGAAAAAGAGACCGAGTCACAATAGAATAATATGGTTAACATAAAAGTATATTCTACATACCAAGAGTTATGTAGAAGTGCCTTTCAACAAGTAGTATCGTCTGTTAAAAGAAACTCAGGTGCATTAATCTGTGTGGCAACAGGTGAGAGCCCTATTGGGCTTTATCAATTTTTTCCAGAGCAATCTGAATTATTTAAGCATATAAAAATATTAAAATTAGATGAGTGGGGAGGAATACAACCTGATGATCCATCTACATGCGAAACTTATATAAAAGAAAATATTATCCAACCGCTGAAACTTGACGAAAACCAATTGATGGGATTTCAAAGTGATGCGAAAAACACTGAAAATGAATGCAATCGCATAAAAAGTTTGATACAACAACACAATGGTATTGATTCGTGTATTTTGGGAATGGGAGCCGATGGACATATCGGATTAAATTTTCCAGCAGATACAATTATTCCAGATGCACATGTTGTTCCATCACATTATTTAACTCATTCTATGTTGGATAAAGCCAGAGAGAAACCTACTCATGGATATACTCTTGGTTTTAAAGAAATACTAAACTCTAAGGAGATTATCTTAATAGTAAAGGGAGCGTCAAAAAGAGAGGCGTTAAGATTATTGAATAAAGGAGAGATTACAACTCATTTTCCAGCCTCATTACTATTACTCTCTCAAAATTGCACGATATATTGTGATAAAGATGCTTATGAATAGTATTATTTTGTTATTTGTGTGAAGAAAGCCATTTATATCGGAATAAAAAATGGATAGAATTTAATCGTTAATATCCCCTCGTTCGACATTGGGTAGTTCTAATACAAGGTCATAACCGTAAGCGAGGGAAGGTGTTTGGAAACCGGGTTTAAAATTACCATTTAATACTTTTTTGGCGATAAGAACACTTGAATATGCAGTTAAATCATAACCATCTGGTGTTTTCATCCCTGCTCTTTTATAAACGCCTTTTTCATTTTTAACTTCACCCCATAAAAAAGCAAAACTTTTTGCTCTCTCTTCCTTGGAGGGACCGCCTTCAGGAATACGGTTTTTTAAAAAATTTTGTACAGGTTCTGTTCCTATAATGTTTTGTGTTACCTTAATTCCTTGTAACATAAAACTCATACCTTTAGATATAGCCATGTACACTTCTATATTAGGAATTTGGGTAGAGTAATAGGCAGTGCTTACATCACCCCACGGAATTGTTACACATAATTTTGTTTCTTCCCCAAAGTTAATTTTCATTTTCTTATATGCGGGTGGCACAGATTGGAGTATTCCATCCTTTCTTATTTGTCCACCTTTTCCCATACTCTCAATTGCTGTTAACATGGTTCCGTGGGAAGGACGGCCCCTGGTGTAGAAAGCAAGGGATAAATGGGTTGCATCAGGTAATAAGGATTTTAGATAAGAGGCGAGACAATCACTGGGGACAACATCATAACCGCCACCGGGTAAGAGCATTATGTTTTTATTTTTTGCTTCATAATCTTGGGTTGCAATCCATTCGAATACATCTATTTCTCCAGTAATATCAATATAATGAGTTCCTGTTTTAATACATGCTAATACCATGTTTTGGGCTGTATATTGGAAAGGTCCTGCGGCATGGATAACGACACGAATATTGTCTAAATTAATCGCTATTTCATCTATATTATCCAGTGTAAAAGCACGGTATTCTAAACTATATTTTTGAGAAATTTCTTTTAACTTATTTTCATTTCTTCCCCCAATAATAACGGGTAATTGTTGTTTTATACATTCTTCAAGAATTAACAAACCTGTGTATCCGTAGGCACCATATATCAAAATTTTATCTTTCATGAGATATCCCTTCTATTTTCATATATAATAATCTACAATTATAATATAACAAACAAATGGTTTAATTCTTTTTGGGGTTAAATAGATGGAAAAAATAAAGTATATTACATTACTTACGGATTTTGGGAACAAAGACCCTTATGTTGCCGAGATAAAAGGAATTCTTTTTTCTTCCTTGTCAAATATAAACATAGTAGATTTGTCTCATGAAATAAGCCCACAAAATATAATAGAGGGGGCATTATTTTTAGAACAGATTTGGGACTATTGGCAGATACCTTCCGTACATATATCTGTAATAGACCCGGGTGTTGGAACAGAAAGAAGAATAATCATAATCCATGAAAATCAGAAATTTTTAATATGTCCTGATAATGGTCTTGCCACTTTTATTTTAAGAACCAAACATGCAGAAGTTCGACATGTAAAATATTTTAATACACTTACGCAATATATAAGTAACACATTCCATGGTAGGGATATTATGGCTCCTATTGCTATTCAATTGGTAAAAGGAGGAAACTGGGAAGATTTTGGACCTTCTGTGGATGATTGGCAAGTTTTGAATATCCCGGAGGCGTACAAAAAAGATAATAATATTTATGGAGAAGTAATCCACATAGACCGATTTGGGAATGCTATTACAAATATAAGAAAGGAGCAGATACAAGATAATTTGCCGATATATGCAAAGATAAAAAATAGTTTTCAAAAAATTCCTTTTTCACTAAGTTATGGTAAAGTAAGTGTAGGACAATCGGTATGTTTATTTGGAAGTGGAAACCGTTTAGAAATTGCAGTTAATTGTAGTTCCGCAGAAAAACAACTCAAAATAAAGATTGGCACAGAGGTTCGGCTTGTTTTGAAAAGAGATTAACTTCTCCACGGTCGTGTTCTATTCACATTTTCCACTGCTTTCTTTGCTATTTGTGCATCCTGTTCTATCTCAAAATCAAACATGCCGGCCAAAATATGGTCGGCACCATTATTAAAGACATAAGGAAAAGCATCTTCAGGAGGTATAGCACCTGCAGACATTACTTTAAAGGCTATCCATGGAATTTCAACATCCTTCATAACTTGAATGGTTTCATCAGGGTCTTTACACCAATAACCGGGGATTTCCGCATAAGGTTCTACTAATTGTTCCTTTTTAGGACCTGTGGGATAGTTGTGATGATGAAAAGTTTTAATATAAAAATCGGGTTCTATTTTTTCTTTTTCACATACTTTTATAACTTCAAGGTCATGTGCACCCACTCCGGAAGGTATGGCATTCTCCTTCCCAAACTCTACTGCTTTCTTCATAACAGAGATTTTTTTCTCACGAACTAATCGGTCTGCCGTTACTCCCCATAGATAAAGAGCATCCAGACCCATATCTATAAGTTGTTTTACCTGTTCCTTATATAAATCAAAATCTGCATCGGGATATGCCGTTGGGCATATAATCCATTGTATTTTTCCTCCCTTTTTAAAGCGATAGTCTTCAAGGACTTTAAGTATATCGGGAACGGTATGAATAACAAGAGTATTTATGCCCTGTTTTTCTGCTAATTGCATTGTTTCCATTATTTTTTCAGGTGTATTGTAATGAGCACAAAGATTATAGACATATTTCAGGTCTCGACTGTGTGTAAAATGAGTTAATAAATTACCGCCTAAAAGTAGTCTACTTACCTTTAATCCTCGAATATTTCCACAGGGAAGGGAGTTCTCATTTGTATTTGCGGGTGTATTTTGTTCGTTATTCTGACTAAAAGAGGCAAGGGAAAGAGTAGTTGTAGATATAGATGTTCCCAGAAATGTTCTTCGGTCAATTTTTCGATAAGACATAGAATATCTCCTTCAAGATAACAATTAAGTTATAATTACTATCTATAATATAACAAAAATAAGGGAATAAAAAGGATTTTAAATGGAGACAAAATACAGGATAGCTATAATAGGTAGTGGACCAAGCGGTTTTTTTTCTGCGGAACATCTCCTTCGGATTCATTCAGACTGTGAAATAGATATGTATGAAAGGTATCCAGACCCATTTGGTCTGGTTCGTAAAGGAGTAGCTCCTGATAATCCGAATATACGAAATGTATCCAGAGCATTTGATATGATAGCGAGTAATAATAGATTTGCCTATTTTGGAAATGTTGATGTAGGGGTAGATATAACACTAACGGAATTACAAAATTTTTATGATGCGGTTATTCTTGCTTGTGGTATGGAAACCAGTCAGAGATTAGGCATTCCCGGTGAAGATTTACCGGGCTGTTATACGGCCAGTTCTATTGTGGGGTGGTATAATTGTCATCCTGTTTACCATTCATTAGATATAAAACTTGAAGGAGAACGGGCTGTAATCATTGGAATGGGAAATGTGGCTTTAGATGTAGCAAGAATTTTATGCAGACCTGTGAGTGAACTATCCCAAACAGATATATCAAAACATGCTATAAAAGTTTTAGAAGAAAGCAAACTCAAAGAAGTTTATATTGTGGGTAGAAGAGGCCCCACGCAGGCGAAATTTAAAGAGAATGAAATTCTATCCATGGAAGAAATTGGGGATACAGATATTATTATAGAACCTTCTGAATTGGAGATAAACAAAGCCAGTCAGGAAGAAATAGATAGCAATCCTTCTATACAAAGGATGTTCGAGTATTTTAAGAAGTTTTCGATGAATAAAGTAGAAAAGAATAGACAAATTTATTTTGCTTTTCTACGATCTCCCATACGGATTATAGGTGATGGAAAAGTGGAACAAATAATGTTCGAAAAAAATATTCTTGAAGGTCCTGTAAATAAACAAAGAGCGATTGGCACAGGTGTAATAGAAAAGTTGGATTGTGATTATGTTATATCATGTATTGGATATAGAGGGAACCGATTTCCTGGACTTCCTTATGACGAAATTAAGGGAATAATTCCCAATAAAAATGGTAGAGTTGTAAAGGATGATAAAATTGTAGCAGGGGTATATGTTACGGGTTGGATAAAAAGGGGACCGATTGGGTTGATAGGTCATAACAAACCGGATAGTTTGGAAACTGTTAAAAATCTATTAGAGGACTTACCTCAATTAGAAGGGAATAGACAAGGGTCGAGAGATGATGTTATTAAATTATTGAAATCTAAAAATATACAATTTATCAACTATGATGACTGGAAAAAAATTGATAGTTCTGAAATAGAAAGAGGAAAAATACTTGGCAAAATACGAGACCGCTTTTGTTCATCAGAAGATATGTTAAATATAGTATCTAATAAAAAATGAAGATGTTTACTTTGAGAAATGGAAAATATTATATACAATATCTAAAAGTTCATCGGGATTGAAAGGTTTTTCTATAAAACCTTCGGGAGGAGGTACTTGATACATCTCTGATATTTTTTCGGCAGATAAGGAGTTTCCTAACTCATAGGTATTTACACCTGTAACAAAGACAATCGGAATATTATTAAGATAAGGATGATTTTTAAATTCAACATATAGTTGAATACCACTTTCATCCGGTAGCATAACATCAAAGATACACAAATCGGGTATTTCTTTTTCGGCTATCTTTACAGCAATTGATGCATATTCGGATTGAAAAATTTTTGCTCCTTCAGCCTCAAAAAGTATTTTTAAAGAACTTAAAATATCTATTTCATCTTCTATTATTAATATTTTTTTATCTTTTAATAATTTGTTATCCATAATAGTCTTTGTTAATATATTTTTGATACTAATTTTGAATGAACATATTATAAATTATAATCAATATTAAATTATAGTTGACAGGAAGGAGATAGATATGAAAGACCGTGAATTGTTTGAAATTCGTATTGCACTTATTAAGGCTTTTTTGAACCAGTATGGATATAAAGGAATTTTATTATCACGAGTAGATAACTTTGCAATGGCAACAGGTGGAAAAAGGAATTATATATGGAAGTATTCCGATTTGGGAGCCAATTCTTTATTGGTAGATAAAGATGGTAAAGTATATTATGTGGGCAATAATATAGAAGAACCTCGCATTATGGATGAGGAACTTAACAATTTTCCATGCGAGAAACTTTCTTTTTTATGGTACGATACAATGCCTTCGAGTGTTGTTAAAAAACATTTTAAGATTAAAGATGTATCGAAATGGGTATCTGATGATGGTAGTTTGGGAAAAAATGTAAACAATGAACTGTCTGTAATAAAGGCATTATTAACAAAAATAGAACTCCAAAAATACAAAGAATTAGGGCGACTTGCAAGTGATGCGATGGTAAGCACATTGAAAGAGATAAAACTATTTGATACGGAAACAGATATATCGGCAAGATTAGTATATGAAGGGCATAAACGAGGTTGTCTTGTCCCTGTAGCGTTAGTTGCAAGTGATGAACGAATAAAAAAATATAGACATCCTTTACCGACAGAGCCCTTATTATTGTCAAATAAGGATAGTAAAAAAATAAAAAATATCGTAATGGTTGTAGGATGTTTTTTAAAAGAAGGGTTAGTCGTTTCTCTTACAAGGTTTAAACAAGTAGGCAAAATTTCTGAAGAAACAAGAAATGCTTTTGATAGGATATGTTGTGTAGATGCATTAATACAAGAAGCCACAGTCCCCGGGAAAACTTTAGGAGATGTTTTTAGGAAATGTATGGAAGCCTATAAATTAATGGGATTTCCCGAAAATGAGTGGCATAATCATCATCAGGGTGGGGCAACAGGTTATGCAGGGAGAACCTGTAAAGGAACTCCCAATGAGACTTTCCCTGTTCTGGATACATTCTATCCATCGCTTGTAGAAAAAGAATTAGGGAAATCTATTCCATTTGGAACTGCTTTTGCTTGGAATCCTTCTGCAAAAGGCGTTAAATCTGAAGACACATTTATTTTATATCCCGATGGGAAAAAAGAGATTATTACTTCCACCGATGAACTTCCGACTGTTGACCTGAAGAGGCTTCTTAAACGAGAAATAAATATTACAAAATCAGGGATATATATTGATAAATAAATTAGTTTAGAAATCTTTTTACACAAAGAATTGTTTTTATATTAGAGGTGAAAGAATTGAAAATATTAATTGTTTATGGAAGTAATACAGGTAATACTGCTTATGTGGCAGAGATAATATCTTCTGCACTTTCTGAGCATGAGGTAAAAATAAAAAATGTTCTATCTGTTGATACTGAAGAATTTAGGCAGTATGATTTGCTTATTTTGGGGACATCTACATGGGGAAATGGAGAGGCTCAAAAAGATTGGAAAGAAGTGTTAAAGAAATTAGATAAGAGGATAATTGGGGGTAAACTGATTGCTTTATTTGGTTTAGGTGATAGTGCTATGTTTCCTGAACAGTTTGCCAGTGAAGTGAGAAATATTTATGATGTAGTTATTGAAAATGGGGGTATTGTTATTGGTTTTTGGAAAAATGAAGGTTATAATTTTCAATCTTCAAAGGCTCTATTAGGGGATAAATTCTGTGGTTTGATTATTGACCAAGATAACGAAAGTTATTTAACTGTGCAAAGGATAGTTGATTGGGTAAAGATTTTAGATGAAGAGATTGCTAATTACAAATCTGAAAACGATTAATTCTCTCCAAAATATTTTTTAAAGAGTTCTGGGTCGTCAATAGAGTTGATTTCTTTTTCAATAAATAATTTTACTTCCTCTGCAGAAATAGGGGAGGATTGATTCGTTACAAAAGATTGTTGACTACTTTTCGATTTAAATAAATTCTTTTGATTTTCTTCTTCTAATGCTTCCTGGTTTTCACTCTTATTTATTTCATCACTCTGTCGTTCTATTTCCGGCATAGCAAGGTCGAGGAACATTTCCACAATGCTGGCTAAGTGTTCTATTCTTTCTTTACGGGAACCTTTTTCGATAATGCGCCTATTGATTGGAATTGCTTTATTTCGGAATACAATGCTGAATTCATGACATGAAGGACAGGGGAGTATCATTACAACATCTGGGGGTAATTTGCCTGAACCGATTTTTTGTTGATTACAATGAGGGCATATAATCATAACTTTTCCTCATGTCTTTCTTATAATGATAACAAAAGATAGATAGCATTAGCAAAAAGAAGGACATATTCCTATAAAGGTGTGCCCCATTTTTCAGCCCAATCAGGATTTAGTCGTATTTGAACTTCCCATATATCCAGGATAGTTAGTGCTGTCATACTTTCTATAACAGGTATAGCTCGTGGGACAATACAAGGGTCGTGTCGTCCATGCACTTTTAATTCGCAATTTTGAGAATGGATATCAATTGTTTTTTGAGTTTTTGCAATAGAAGAGGTAGGTTTTACCACAAGGCGAGCAATAATGGGTTGTCCTGTGCTTATGCCACCTAAAATGCCACCTGCATGATTACTTAAAAATGTTCCGTTTTCCATAGGGTCATTAGACTGACTTCCTTTCAAACGGGCTAATTCAAAGCCATCTCCAAATTCAATACCTTTTACAGCACCAATACTCATAAGAGCCCCTGCTAAACGGGCGTCTAATTTGGCAAAGACAGGGTCTCCAAGTCCTGGAGGGATTCCATGTATTTCGAGTTGGATGATTCCTCCGACAGAGTCTCCATCTTTTCTTGCTTTCAAAATTTCTTCTTCCATAATTTTGGCGGCTTCTGGGTCTTTACATCGCACGGGATTATTTTCGATATTTTCATAAGACCCTTCGAGTAAACACGATTTACCTGCAATTTCAACAGAATGGGCAATTATTTTGATACCTTTCCTTTCAAGGATTTTTTTTGCAATAGCACCACAAGCAACTCTACATGCCGTTTCACGCCCCGAAGACCTTCCACCACCTCGATGGTCACGAATGCCGTATTTTACATAAAAAGTAAAGTCAGCATGACCGGGACGAAAAACATTTTTAAGTTCATCGTAGTGATGGGACTTTTGGTCTTCATTATAGATAATTAATCCTATAGGTGCCCCTGTAGTTTTTCCTTCAAAAATACCCGAAAGTATATGGACTTTGTCTGATTCTTTTCTTCGAGTAGTTATGGAACTTTGACCAGGTTTACGGCGGTCCAATTCCTTTTGTATATCTTCTTCAGATATTTCTATGCCTGGACGAACGCCATCCATGATAGCCCCAATTGCAGGCCCATGACTTTCTCCGAATGTTGTTATTCGAATTATTTCTCCAAATGTATTGGCAGACCTTGTGTGTATGGCAAGTTCTTCTCCTATGCGACTTACGACTAATTGAGCGATATCGTGAGGGTCACCTACGGATGTGTCAATTAAAACATCTGCAAAAGGCTGGAGTATTTCTTCGCGTAAGGATAATTCATCATAATATTTTTGTTCGGGATTGTCATAATCTAATAACCATGGGGGAATACCTTGTTCAGAAATTCTTTGCCATAAAATTTTTTTGTTGGCAGTGAGATAGATGAGTAAGGAATTATTTCGGATTTTGCGGCGATTGGGAGGATTCAACATTATAGAACCGCCCGTAATTATAAGGCACCAATCCATATATGCAACTTCCTGGGCTACTTTTTTTTCCAATTCACGGAAATAATTTTCCCCTTTGTCAATAAAAATTTGTCTGCAAGTTTTTCTTTCGCCGGTATTTTCAAAATAAAGATTTTCAATCATTTCGTCTGTTTCAAAATATGTTAAGTTTGTAATTTCGGCGACAAGTTTTCCTATGGTTGTTTTTCCAGCCCCTTTAGGACCCATAATTACTAATTTCAAATTTACTCTCCTTATAGTTTATCTTTAATTCCATTCAACTATATTCATTCAATTACATGAGCATTTCCGCCAATAGATTTAAGTGATTCGAGAAATGTTGGAAAAGTAACATTGACGGCTTCATAACCATCTATAATGGTTGTTCCATCAAGCATGGTGCCGGCAATAGCAAGAGCCATTACTACACGATGGTCGCCATGCCCATTAACATATCCCGAGTGCATACGCGATTCTTCAATTTCTAATCCATCCGGTAATTCAGTAATTTTTGCACCTAATTTTGATAGTTCTTCTTTCATTACAGAAATACGGTCTGTCTCTTTAAGTCTTGCCTGGGGAACATTGTATAATCTTGTTTTATTCGAGGCGAAACATGACAGCACAGCCATCATGGGTAATGCGTCCGGAGTTGCATTCAAATCAATTTCTGCTCCTTTTAATTGCTGGGCACTAACATGTATTCCATTATCTTTTATGTCTATGTTAGCCCCCATCTGTTTCAGATATTCCAATACGAGTTTATCACCCTGTGTATCGTTAACATCCAGACCTAAACAGAGAACATCATTATTCGGTAAAGCACCTGCACAAAGAAAAAACGTAGCTGAAGAGAAATCTCCCGGGATTTGTTTATTGACTGTTTTATATTTTTGTTTTCCCGAAATTTTAATTTTTTTAAATTCTGTATCATAATTTACGGATATACCGTGTTCTTTAAGCTAGGCTAATGTCATTTCTACATAGGGTTTTTCATAAAGTAAAGGGACATTTAGAATAGTGTCGTTATCTGCCAAAGGAGCATTAATCAAAATAGAAGTCAAATACTGGCTTGAAATGGCTTCTACCGATGCTTTTCCACCGTTAATTCTCCCTTGAACGACTACGGGTGGAAGATTGTTGTTTCTTGTAGATATTACATTTGCTCCCAATTCATTTAAGGCTTTTATTAATGGTCCTAAAGGTCTTCTTCGAATTTGATGGTCACCTGTTAAAACAATAGTTCCTTCTCTAATAAGAGCAGCACTTCCTAATGCGATACACATGGTCGTGCCGGAATTACCTACATCAATTACATCATCGGGGATTTTCCAATCTCCTCCAAGCCCTTCCACAATCCAGTTGTCTTTATCTTCATCAAAAGAAATATTAACTCCTAAACAACGATAGGCTTTCACAGCCGATAATGTATCCGATGAAAATAGGGGAGATTGTATTATGCTTTTCCCTTTAGCAAGGGAAGCAATTGCTACCGCTCTAATTGTGTGCGATTTTGAACCTGGTATTTTTACAGAGCCTTTTAAATTACTACCTTCGACAACTAATTTCATAATTATCCCCTTATGGTTGTTGATGAATTTATATTATAGAACAATTATATTTTTCTTATCATTTCTTGTTTTAAGATTAAGATAAAAAGTTTTTTTATATCCATTTTTTATATAATTTTAATCATATAATTCTAAATAGATTAAATAAACAAAAAGGACTTTATCATGAGAAAATACACTCGCAGAAGTTTTTTAGGTAATACTTTAACTGCTGGGGTTGCTTTTAATCTTTTTTTAAATAGGAACAGTATGACACAGGAACAAGTGGAAAAACCTAATTTTATTATTATACTTGCAGACGACTTGGGTTATGGGGATGTCGGATGTTATGGACAAGAAAATATACTTACACCGAATATAGACCGTTTGGCAAGGGAAGGGATGATTTTCACAGATGGATATGCGGGAAGTACTGTATGCGCACCATCCCGATGTTGTTTAATGACCGGGCTTCACACGGGACATGCAAGAATAAGAGGAAATGGAACCGTTTCTCTTGCTCCTGAAGATGTGACAATGGCAGAGGTTTTAAAATCTCAGGGTTATGTCACTGGTTTAGTGGGAAAGTGGGGATTAGGTGAAGCAGAAACCTCTGGAATTCCGACATTACAGGGTTTCGATGAATTTTATGGTTATTTAAATCAAGTACACGCACATAATTATTATCCCGATTTCTTATGGAGAGGAACTAAGAAAGAAAAAATCGAAGGGAATATAATATCGGAGGTTCCGGGAGTTTGTAGCACCTGTACACAGTATAGTCACGATTTACTTACAAAGGAGGCTATTGATTTTATTCAAAGGAACAAAAGTAAAAACTTTTTTCTTTATTTATCATTAACTATTCCACATGCAAATAATGAATTGGGGAATGCTAAAGGAAATGGTATGGAGGTCCCGAATGATGAACCTTATTCAGATAGACCGTGGCCACAAATTCAGAAAAATCATGCCGCTATGATTACACGGTTAGATGATACCGTCGGTAGGGTTTTAGATTTATTAAATGAATTGGGATTGGATGAAAAAACAGTAATATTGTTTTCAAGTGATAATGGTCCTCATAAAGAAGGAGGGGCAGACCCTGAATTCTTTAAGAGTTCGGGACCTTTTAAGGGATATAAAAGGGCTCTTTATGAAGGTGGAATTCGTGTGTCTTTTATTGTAAGGTGGAAAGGTAAGGTTGCATCGGGAGCTAAATGCGATGTGCCATGTGCCTTTTGGGATGTTTTACCTACTTTTGCGGAATTATCAGGTGCAAAAGTACCTCAAGGAATAGATGGGGTTTCTATGGTTCCTTTGATTTTTGGTAATGAAACTTCTTCATTTAAAAACAGACCTTTGTATTGGGAATTTTATGAACAAGGATTTAAACAGGCTTTAAGAATTGAAAATTGGAAATTGGTAAATATTTATGGAAACGCTCCTGAATTATATGATTTGAGTAATGATAAAGGAGAAAATAACAACCTGGCTTCATCTTATCCTGATAAATGTAATGAATTATTGAGTTTATTAAAAGGACTACGCATTCCTTCACAGGATTGGAAATCGCCTATGGATTAGTCATTTCGTAACGACAATTCACTTTCTATTTTTATTTTCTGTTGTATCTTTTTGAAATTATGCATTAAGAAATCGGAAGGGGATTTTGAACAAATAAAATCTATACGAACCGTTCTGGAATCGATGTGGTCCCATGTATGAGCATCTACGCAGGCTAATAAAGTAAGCCCGGCTTCTTTAATTGCATCCAGATATATTTGCAGAGGGTATATTTTTTGTCTTACCACAGACCAGCCTTTTCCCTGTATCAATATACTTAATGTGGCTGTTTTGGTTGAAGGATTGTACGCTGATTCCCAGACTGTTCTGAAGTCTTTGTAATTTTCTTTCCATTGGCTATTGTTATAGTATTGTTTCACCATTTGTTCCGTAACACAGTCAAAATAGATAATCCCATTTTCTTTTAGCGATAGTGACATAGAGTAAACCGAACGATATATATCTTCTTCATCTAAAAGAAAGTTTATAGAATCAAAAAGACATGTTATTATATGAAATGAATTTTTAAAAGGTAGGGAACACATATTGCCTGTTAAAACACAGATATCATGATTTAATTGTTTTGCTGTGTAAAGCATAGAAGGGGAGATATCCACTCCTATGGAATTCCAGCCATGTTTTGTTAATTTTTGTATCAGTGTTCCTGTTCCGCATGCCACATCAAGATGATTTATTATGTTTTCTTCTTTGTCCTGTATTATTTTTTGTAAATCCAGAAGTCGGCTTTCCCATCGGTCGTAACGGACACGGGTCATAATACGGTCGTAATATGGTGCTAATATATGGAAGGTATCATTCTGCATTTACAAGCAAATCCCTTTTATTTTTTAGCCAATTTATGAATTCTAAAGAATAAGGGGATGGCTCTCTTTTTTTTAAACTTAATTTGTATCTTTCATTTGCAGAATAAAAGAGAGCATCAAAAAAACCATAATGCATTAAAATTTCACGGCTTTTTTCTGCTTGTGAATATTTTCTGAGTGGTTCGCTAAAATCAGAAAGATAGAGTATTTGTCCTACAAGTCCTAAATTGGCTTTTCCTGTAGTATGCCAATAAATAGATTCATAGATGTCCATATCGGAAATGTTTAATTCTTTGGCAATTAGATTGGCAGCCAAAGGTCCGTGTAATAAAACGGGATATTTTCTTTCATATTCGTTGATTTCTATATTAAATTCTTTCGCTTTATTTATAATATCGTCTGTTTTCCATTCTCTACATAGGTCATGTAATATGCCTGAAAGTATAACTTTATGTTCATTTACTTTCATCTCTTTTGTTCGAACCATATATAGAGCATAAGTTGAAGTAGAAATACAATGGGCAATTTTTTCTTTACTTAAATAAGTATTTAAATAATCCAAATAATAAGAATAATTAATTTCAATTTCGTTTCTTATTTTTGTAAATTCCGTGTTCATAAATATATCTTTCAACTGCGGGAGGAACAAAATCTTTAATATCTTTACCTTGTTGGATTAATAATCGTATTTGGTGAGACGCTATATTTTTAGGTTCAAATGGTAACCAAATCGTTTTTGATAATATTTTTGGAGATATTTTTTTCATAGAAGAATTTGGGCGATTAGCAACAAGAAAAGAATGTACTTTTTCAATAAGTTTATCCGCATGATACCAATTGGGAATATCTACCAGAGTATCCAGTCCTGCAATTAAACATATTCTTGCATTCGGATAAATGTTTGAAATATGTTCCACAGTATTTATAGTAAATGATGGATTTTTACTATCTATTTCAAATCTGGAAACAGTAAACTTGGGTTCATTTTTGGTAGCAAGGGAAAGCATGTTAAATCGGTCTTCAGCAGAAGCAAAGACCTGTCCTTTTTTGTGAGGAGGTATTCCTGCAGGGACAAAAATAATAGTAGATAAATTAGCATGTTTTAATGCAGAATACGCTAATTCAATGTGAACATTGTGAACGGGGTCGAAAGTACCACCGTATAGACCTATTTCCATAGCACTAACCACGGATTTGACCATTTCCTCGAATAACAAATTTGAATGTGGTCAATCCTTCAAGAGCCATAGGACCATGCCAGTGTAGTTTGTTTGTACTAATTCCAATTTCTGCACCCATTCCAAACTCAAAACCATCGGTAAATCTTGTAGAAGCATTCACATAGACTGTAGCACTGTCTACTTCTTCTAAAAATTTTTCGCTCATAAGATAATCATTAGTAACAATTGCATCGGAATGATGGGAACCGTAGTGATTTATATGGTAAATGGCTTCATCTATAGATGATACGATTTTGATTGATAGAATCTTATCTAAATATTCTGTATACCAATCTTCTTCGGTTGCCGGTTTACATTCAATTATCATTTGTGTTCTTGGACAACCTCTTAATTCACATCCACCTTTAACTAATTCTTTAGCAATTGGGGGAAGAAGAATAGGGGCACATCCTTCGTGGACAAGTAAAGTTTCCATTGCATTGCAAACGCCTGGTCTTTGTAATTTTGCATTTATAACAATTTTTAATGACATATCTAAATCGGCATCAGCGTGTAAGTATGTATGACAAACGCCATCTAAATGTGCAATAACAGGAATTCGTGATTCATCGTATATTCTTGCAATCAAACTTTTTCCACCTCGGGGGATAATCACATCAATATATTGGTCTAATTTAAGCAGTTCTCCAACAGCGGAACGGTCGGTAGTAGAAATCATTTGAACAGCATTTTCGGGAATACCGCATTGTGTTGCCGTGTCATTAAAAATTTTTGCTAGTGCCAGGTTAGAGTGGATTGCTTCGGAACCACCTCGTAGTATGCATGTATTAGCCGATTTTAAGCATAAAGAAGCGGCGTCAATAGTAACATTAGGACGACTTTCATAAATAATACCTACAACACCGATAGGCTGGCGTATTTTTGCAATTTTCAGTCCGTTGGGATGAATATATTGATTTTCTATATTACCTACGGGGTCGGGAAGAGCCGCAACCACACGAACACTTTCTGCCATACTTTGTATTCTCTTTGGAGATAATTCAAGTCTATCAAGAAAGGCTTTTGTTTGGCCCATTTCTTCCGCATTTTTTAAATCTTTCTTGTTCTCTTTAATAATCCAGTTGGTATGGGCTTCTAATTGCTCGGCAATTTTAAGTAAAGATTCGTTTTTAATATTTTTAGGCACTTTTTGGAGTTTGTAAAATGCTTCTTTTGATTTTTGAGCAATCTGTGTTATCTCATCTTTGATATTCATATTTTTTCCTCCACATCATTATTCTGGAACAAAAACATATTATCTCTATGAATTACTTCTTCATATTGCCAATCTAATAATGTTTTCCTAATCTCTGTTGATTTTTTACCAGCTACTTTATTAAGTTCTTCTTTATCTAAATTAATAATACCTCTACCTAATTCTAAACCATCGGGTGTTATTATAGAAACACAATCACCTCTTTTGAAATTTCCTTCAGCATATTTTACGCCAACAGGTAAAAGACTACATCCTCTTTTAAGAAGTGCCTGAACAGCACCTTCATCAATTACAATTTTCCCTTTGATTGTTCTTCCGAAGGCTATCCATGATTTTCTTTGTGAAATTTTATTTTGAGGAGGAAGAAATCGTGTGTAAATTCCCTTGTTATCAATTATGTCTCTTAATATATTTCGTGTATTTCCATTGGCAATTATGGAAGGAATTCCTGCATGCCAAGCAATTTTGACTGCTTCTAATTTTGTAAGCATACCCCCTACGGAGGTATTGCTTGTTGTATCATGAGCCCAGGAGAATATTTCAGGAGAGAGGCTGTTTACAGAAGCAATAAACTTTGCATCGGGGTTTTTTTGCGGATTATCGGTATATAAACCATCTACATTTGTCAGCAAAATAAGTAAACTTGCGTTTACACGAACGGCTATTCGTGCTGATAAGGTATCATTATCCCCAAAACGGAGTTCTTCAATAGCAGTAGTATCGTTTTCATTGATAATAGGAATGATATTTTTTAGTGCAAGTAGTTCCCGTAAGGTGTTTAAGACATTAATATAAGATGTGCGATTATCTAAATCTGCACGGGTTATTAAAATTTGAGATGGAATAAATTGTTTTTTGCTGTGTAGTTGAAATAGTTTCGTATATCTTTTCATCAGTTCAACCTGGCCGATGGAAGCTAAAGCTTGTTTTTCAGATAACCGTTCTGGTTTTTTTTCTTTTCCGACCAAAGACATGCCACAACCAACTGCACCTGAACTTACGATTATGAAGTTAGCATTATATTGCTTTTTTATTTCACAAATTTGCTTGACTATCTGAGAAATGGGTTTTATTTTTCTTTTAGAATTGATTAAATCAGTGCCTATTTTAATAACAATAATTTTTTTATTCATGTTTTTTCATATTCCTGTATTCAGAAGTATCTTTTGAAATAATATCACCTGAATAAGTAAATTCATAATCGCCAATATATATTAAATCCCCATCTTTTGCTTTTGCTCTTTTTAAGGCACGAAATAATCCTATATGAGTAAGTACTCTTTGTAAATATTGGACTGCTTCTTCATTTTCAAAATCGGTCATTTGCAACACACGAAATACTCTTTTACCCTCGATACGAAAGCCATCCGCTTCTTTATATATCTTAAATGGTGCTTCATATACATATCTTGTTTCAATAGGAACAGGTTCGTCTTTTTCATTATTTCGGGCTTCTTCTACGATATGAAAAATAGCATCCAGTAATGTTTTAACGCCTTTTCCTGTAACCGCTGAAATACCAAATATGGGAACTTTCCATTTTTTATTTTTTATTTTTTTAATAAAACGATTATTATTTTCGGTAATATCCAATTTGTTAAACACATATATTTTTGGTTTTTCATTAAAAACAGGGCTATATGCTTCTAATTCATGTTCAAGAATTTCAATAGTATTTTCAGGTTCAGGGTCTCCTGTATCAATCAGGAAAAGTAAGACGCGGGTCCTTTCGATATGTTTTAAAAAATCATGTCCTAACCCTTTTCCTTCTGAAGCCCCTTCAATAATGCCCGGAATGTCGGCGACAGTAATAGTTCTGTATCCGGGTAAAGATACGACACCGAGATTTGGTGTAAGAGTGGTAAAAGGATAATCGGCTATTTTAGGTTTTGCTGAGGTTATGCTGGATAATAAGGTCGATTTCCCCGCATTAGGTAGTCCAACAAAACCAACATCGGCTATAAGTTTTAATTCCAGAAGGAATTCCTTTTCTTCTCCTTTTTCTCCTTTTTCAGCAAAACGGGGTGTTTGATATGTAGAACTTACAAATCGTGCGTTTCCTTTTCCTCCTTTTCCACCTTTTACTGCTAAAAATTGTTGTCCATTTTCTTTCAAGTCTGCGAGTATTTCACCGCTTTCCCAGTCACGAATAATTGTCCCACAGGGCACAGATATTATCAGGTCTTTACCATTTTTCCCATGTCTATTATTTCCACTTCCATGCATTCCTTTTGGTGCAATCCAATGAGCATGGTATTTAAGGTCAATTAGTGTATGTAATTTTGTAGTAGCCTGAAAATAAATACTTCCTCCATTCCCACCATCACCTCCGTCAGGACCTCCTTTGGGAATATATTTTTCTCTTCGGAAACTTATACACCCGTTTCCTCCATCTCCGGCGGTTAACTTTACGCGGACTTCGTCAATAAATAATCTATTTTTGCCTTGTTGTTTCATATAGGATAAACGAGTATAAGATAAAAACTGGCACGATATTATACCGTGCCAGTTTTTGTTTAATTATATTAAATATTAATTTTGATTTTCCGCATTTATGGGAATCACATCAACACATTTTTTACCACCCGTAGTATAACGGAATTTGACAAATCCATCTACCATAGCAAAAATGGTATGGTCTCTTCCCAAGCCAACATTTTTACCGGGCTTTATTTTTGTTCCGCGTTGACGGATTAGGATATTTCCAGATAGGACTTGTTCTCCTTCATATTTTTTAACACCCAACATTTTCGGATTGCTATCTCTTCCGTTTCGGGCGCTTCCACCACTTTTTTTATGTGCCATTGTTTATTCCTCCTTATATGAAAACTATTTTTTTATTTCTTTAACCAAAATTTCTGTAAATAACTGTCTATGTCCATAGGTGCGATGATAGTTCTTTCTTCTTTTATATTTAAAAACGCGTATCTTTTTTGATTTCCCATGAGTTAATACTTGAACGGTAACAGAGGAAGATTTTAATTTGTCGGGTTCTACAATCAATTGATTACCATCAGATAAAAGATGAACCTTATTAATTTCAATCAAATCACCTTCTTTTGCGTTTAATTTTTCAACGCGAATTTTGTCATTGGGCTGAACTCTATATTGTTTTCCACCACAACTAATGATAGCGTACATTTTCCTTAAATCCTTTCTTTAACCTTTTTATTTTGGGCAATATTATATCATAAATTATTTTCGTTTTTCGACTTTCTCTCCGGGCAGTAAAGGCAATGCGTAACATAATCTTCTGCCATGGCTCTTAATTCTGCAATAGCGGAAAGAGAAGCGAGATAACTCGTTTTTATGTTTCTTGGAGATGGAAGATTGATTGTTGTTGTATGTAATCTACCAAAGGCGCCTTCAGCATAAATTTCGTGCATATTTTCTTTAATATTGGGGTCTGCAATAATACGAACAATCGTATCCTTAGGACCTATTCCATATAAACTCAATGCACATGCAACATTAATATTCGCGGGGAATGCCTTTGCTGCTTCAAAAGCGTTCCCTTCAAAAACAATTACAGGTTCTTTAATATCTGTTAAATCCATATTTTTTTCTATGAGATAGGGTGCACCTTTAAGTGCTTGCGGAGATTTCCTTGTAGTTAACATGACACGATGCAATCCCGCTTCCATAGCACTGCGAATACCATCAAGACCACAAACGGCACCGGAGGGAATTTTAATCCGAATAAAGTTTTTTTTGGCTTCATCAATGAGATTTAGGTTATACAATAAACCACTTAAACTCATGATAAGGCAATCTTTTTTATGTTTAATACAGGACTTTATTATAGGTTCAACAGCAGTAGATGTGGCTGATTCAATAACAAAATCAGATAGAGAAACGGCTTTATCTAAATCACATATCTCTGCATCCAAATGGAATGTTCGTTTTAATAATTGGGCTTTTGCTTCATCTATATCATGAAGGGCAACGATTTCTGCCGGAATATCTCCTTTTTGTAATGCAATACAAATATCTGCACCAATATTCCCACAACCTATAATGGCAACTTTATATTTAGACATGATTTAAAATCCAAATTAATAATTTATTTACAAATGGGGAAATAAATAAGAAAACACATAGAAAATAGATAACCAATATGATTATAACAGGTATAAATATAAATACTCAACATTGCATATAATATAAAAGTAGTTTTTCAGGATATATGTTTTATTTTGTTAAAATATATTTTAATCAAAGAAAGGATTGTTTATGAAAAGTCATACAGAATATTTATATTTTTGCACACAAAAACATCGAGAGTATATAAATATTACAGAGAAAGTGGAAGAAATAGTCAAAAAAAGTCAGGTTCAGGAAGGCATGGTTCTTGTATCTGCAATGCATATTACAGCAGGGGTATATGTAAACGATGCAGAAGATGGATTGATAGAAGATATTGATGAATGGCTTGAAAAGTTGGCTCCATTTAAGAAAGATTACAGACATCACGCAACCGGAGAAACCAATGGAGATGCACATTTAAAAAGTTTATTGGTTCACCATGAAGTGATTGTCCCTATAACCAGAGGGAAATTGGATTTGGGTCCCTGGCAACAAATCTTTTATGCGGAATTTGATGGTCAAAGAAGGAAACGGTTAATCATAAAGGTTTTAGGGGAGTAAAAGAATGGTATCTAATAAAAAAACCTTTCATGATTTTCAGTATTTAATGCCAACAAAAATTATTTTTAAGATAGGAGGAATATCTGAATTAAATTCGTTATCAATTCAACTTGGAACAAAACCCTTTATTGTTATAGGAAAACAAAGTTCTAAAAGAAACGGAGCCTTAGAAAAATTAAAGAATGCTTTTCCTAATGCAATCGTTTTTGATGAAGTTGAGGAAAACCCAACGATAGATACATGTAATAATGCAGTAGAAGTATGCAAGAAGAACCAATGTGATTGGATTATTGGAGTAGGAGGAGGTAGCCCTTTAGATGTCTCAAAAGTTGTTGCGGGTCTTGCTACAAATACAGGGAATTGTGAGCAATACTTTGGTAGAGATTTATTCAAAAATACGCCGTTACCAATTCTCGCTATACCGACTACTGCTGGAACAGGGAGTGAAGTAACTCCTTATGCAGTAATAACGAATACAAAGAATAATACAAAACAAACAGTTGCTGATTATCGAATTTTTCCTACAATTGCTTTATTAGACCCGATTTTAACAAAAACACTTCCTATCCCTATTACCCTTTCTACAGGATTGGATGCCTTGAGCCAATCTATGGAAGGAATGGTTTCAAAAAGAGCCACACCGATTACGGATTATCTTGCAGTTGAGTCCTGTAAATTAATTTTTCAGTGGTTGCCCCGAGTATTAAATAATCTTGAAGATATTGAAGGAAGGTATTGGCTTTTATATGCATCTTTATTATCCGGGATTGTTATTGCCCAGACAGGCACTACTTTAGTACATGCTTTAGGGTATTTTTATACACTAAATTATAAAGTTCCACACGGAATAGCGAATGCTTTGTTTCTAATACCCATGTTCAAAAGAAACATTTCCTTTTTCCCGGAAAAATTAAAGTTTATTGTTGAGTTTTTTCATGAGAAATATTCCAATCAACAACTGGATTTATCTATAGAAAAAGCATTGAATCGGTTTTTCAAGGAAATAAAATTTGAAAAAAGTGCATCGAAATGGGGAGTTTCTGATAATCAATTTGATATGTTTGCAAAACAGTTATATGCGGATTCTTATCGTTTCCGAAACCAATATGGAGAATTTTCTGTTGAAGAAATATACCGTATATTTAAAGAATCCTTTTAATTTCAATTAAAAAAATATCATGAAATTAACATCTAAAATAATCGTTATCTTACTTATATTCTGGCTCTTTATATTATTTGGATATATTTTTATTTATGACAGGGTTGTTAAACCTACATTATCTCAATTTGAGAGGGAACTGGCTATTAATGAATTAGAAAGGTTTCTGAAATCTTTCGAAAAAGAATTGGTATACTTAAATCGAACTTGTGCTGATTATTCCTGGTGGGATGATACTTATGAATTTGTTATAAATAAAAATGAAACTTATAAACAAATTAATCTTCTGCCACAAACATACGAAGAAAACAATATAAATATGATTTTAATAATTAATAAGATGGGGGAAGTTGTTTTTGGGGAATGGTATAACCTGGATAAAAAGCAAAAAGATAAATTACCTGTAGAATTTTCTATACCTAAAATTGCTCTGACACATCCTTTGTTAACCTTTGAAAACCCAAAATCCGGAAGATTTGGAATTATTTCGACAAACTATGGAAATGTGGCTGTGGCTTCAAATATAATATTAAAAAGCAATCTGGAGGGAGAACCTCGAGGTGTATTTATTATGGGGAAACTGTTAGATGATAACTTCTGGGAAAATATTAAAAACCAAGTTTTATTAGATGTAAGTGTATATCCATATATAGAAAAAGACAAATTAATTTCTAATGCTTTTGATTATCAAATAAATGAAAAGAAAATTATACAGATACAGGAAAGCAAAGATGACAAACTTTTGTTATGGGATGTAATTAAAGACATATACGGAAATCCATTACTTTTAATTAGGTTAACACATACTCAAAATATCCTTTCTTCAAGCGATACTATACAGTTTCGTGGAATTACAGGCTTTGTCCTTGTAATGGTATTAGGAATTTTTGCACTCTGGATTGCTATCAAAAAACAAATTCTTACTCCGCTGCGGGATTTAACTCAAAACATTAGAAATTCTACCTATCGAGAATCTATTACCTTTCTGCCCAATATAGAAAAAAATGATGAGATTGCTCTACTGATTGTTCATTTTAATCGTATGGCATATAAAATTAATAAATTATTAGAAGAAAAATCGAAATTGGTTGAAGAACTGGCGGAACGAGAACAATATTTGGATTTTATAATTAATTCGGTACCCTGTGTAATTGTAGAAACTGATGGTAATGGCACTATCAAGACAATTAATTCTGCTATCGAAGAAATAACAGGATTAGCACCAAATGATGTAAAAAATAGAAATATGGGTGATATACTTCCTTCAAAAAGTATTTTCGAGTTTCTTAAAAAGATACAAGAAAATAAAGAGGGAGCAAATACTTTTGAAGTGGAGGAAAAAATATATATTAATAACAAAAACAAATATTTGCATATACATTTTCATAGAAACGAAAGAAATGGGCAAGTTTTTTATATTGGTGTAATATGGGATATAACCGTTTTAAGAGAGATTCAGGAAAAATATAATGAACAAAGACAAATGGCAATATTGGGGGAAGCAAGTGCAAGTTTGGCACATGAACTAAGAAATATGATTACTGCTATCCAAAGTGGTTTTGAACTTATGCGTCAAGAAAAAAACATAAAACAAAAGGAGGAAATAACAGGCGAGTTATATGTATCTATTTCTCGTTTGGAGGACACATTAAAAAAATTGTTGGAATTTGCAAAAAAATACCGATTAAATAAGACAAAAATATCTATTAAAGAATTAATCGAGGAACAATTTAAACAATGTATAATACAAAATAATCAGAAGTCTTCTATCGAATTTAAGATTATAGGAGATACTATCGCAGAAGTGGACACCAATCTTTTTTCGAGAGCAATTTCTAACATTTTAAAGAACAGTTTTGAGTCTATATCCAATCATGGAGAGATAAGAGTAGAAATATATGACAAAAATGATTATCATATTATAGAAATAAAAGATAATGGGGTGGGTATAGAAAAGGAGAATCTGGGAAAAATTGGAACTCCTTTTTTTACGACAAAAGCACAGGGAACAGGGTTAGGATTGACAATAACAAAAAAAATTATTGAAAGTCATGGAGGTAAATTAGAAATACAAAGTGAAAAAGGTGTCGGAACGAATGTTTTAATTATATTACCGTTTGAAAAAGGATAGTTTTATGCAAGGAAGAATATTGGTTGTAGATGATGAAAAATTAATTCGATGGAATATTATCGAAAAATTAAACCAGATGGGATTTATAACAGAAGAAGCAGGTAATGTAGTGGAAGCGAAACAAATTGTGCATAAAAAAATGTTAGACCTGGCTATTGTTGATTTAAGGCTTCCTGATGGCGAAGGTATGGATATATTGAAAGAGATATCTATTAAGCAACCTGGCGTGCCTGCAATTATGATTACGGCTTATTCAAGTGTTTCTAATGCTGTAGAAGCCATGAAAAATGGTGCCTTTGATTATATTAGTAAACCCTTCGAAATTGATGAACTTATGCTCAGAATTCAAAGGGCAATAGAACAATCTCATTTAAGAAATTCTATACAAGTGGGATTGCAACAAAATAAAAGGATTTTCAATCTCAGCCATATTATTGGTAAAAGTCCTAAAATTCAAGAGGTAAAACAGATTTTAAAAAGAGTGGCGGAATCTCCAAGTACTACAATACTATTATTGGGAGAAAGTGGAACAGGGAAAGATATAGCCGGTAGAGTAATACATTATGAATCAGAAAGGGCTATATATCCCTTTATGAATATTACCTGCACAGCCTTACCAGAAAATTTATTAGAGTCAGAACTTTTTGGATATGAACAAGGTTCTTTTACTGGAGCTGACCATCTTAAAAAAGGTTTGTTTGAACTTGCAAATTATGGAACTGTGTTTATGGATGAAATAGGGGATACCCCTTTATCGGTTCAGTCTAAAATTCTTAGGGTACTTGAAGAAAAAGCGTTTAAGAGAATAGGAGGAACTGCAGATATTTATGTAGATGTCCGTGTAATTGTAGCCACTAATAAAGACCTTGAGGAAATGGTGCGTGCAGGGACTTTTCGTGAAGATTTGTATTACAGATTAAATGTAGTGCCTATCGTTTTACCACCCCTTAGAGAAAGATGTGAAGATATACCTTTATTAGCCGAACATTTTTTAAATTTATTTAATAAAGAATTTAGAAGGAATCGTAAAGGTTTTTCAGATGAAGCAATGAGCAAATTACTTTCTTATCATTGGCCTGGAAATGTTCGAGAACTGAGGAATGTTATTGAAAGGGCTGTATTATTGGGCAAGGATGAAATAATACAGGGTGATGAAATTATATTAGGACGAGTAAGTTTTGGGGGAGTAAGGACTATGAATAATGAATTTGTATTATTACCTCCATCAGGATGCTCACTGGATGATGTAGAAAAGTCATTAATTCGTCAGGCATTAGAAAGAACAAACTGGAATTTAACTCGTGCAGGGGCTTTATTAAATATAACAAGAGACCAGGTCAGATACAAAGCAGAAAAATACGGGCTAAAACCTGAAAATAATAAATAACATATTTCTATTTAAAATATAAAGCAGTAGTAATTAATACTACTGCTTTATGCTTAACAATTAATAATTTACTTTATCAAACCTACGCAATAATTATCCTCACTTTCACCGGGACATGCATGGTAACCACCACTATTAAAGAACTGTATTAATCTTAATAGTTCAGTAAGAGATATGGACCAATCTTGCGGATAGTAATCACTACCATGCGGTCTGCATGATTTGTCTCCATCCAATCCGGGAAGATAACCATCTTCAGATGTTTCTGGTGCTACCGCACAATGATAACCGCCCGAATTAAATAACTGGATTACGCGTAATAACTCAGATAATTGTATTCTATTATCACCATTCTGGTCGGCAGAATGTTCTGTCGGAATTTCTCCCTCAGAAGAGCCTTCTCCCTCTACAATTCCTTCTCCTTCAATTGTTCCTTCACCTTCGGTTATTCCCTCAGTTGTGCCTTCGAGTGTTCCTTCGACAATCCCTTCACCTTCGGTTATTCCTTCAGGTGTTCCTTCGATGACACCTTCATCTTCAGGGATTCCTTCGATAGTGCCTTCTCCTTCAGGAATACCTTCGGGTGTTCCTTCAATAATACCCTCGCCTTCAGGAACAATTTCTACAAAGTTTGCTGTGATATTTCTATTTTTTGTCATACTTAATTGAATAGTAGGGGAATTGGCATCTTTTGTTTGTATATCACCTGACCAATTCAGGAAAGCCCATCCACTTGCTGGGGTTGCAGTGATTGTAACTGTTTCGCCATCCCAATACGGATAAGTTCCCGGAGATGGATTGGTTGTTCCAGAACCACTTACAAATACTGTCAGTTTCCACTGGGTAGACATTAGTTGTAATTGTCCACGGATTTCTCCATTCGGGTAATTTTGAGAACTTATCAAGAAATAATATAGTCCCATAGCAATTTCAGCTGCTTGACTGTTCTCAATTTCAGAATAGAAAGAAAGATTAGAAGGATTCCCGATATCAAAAACAACAGGGCCATTTACACCCGGCAAACCTTTATTAATAGTCATTCCCGTAGGATTAAGTACTGAATGCGTCCCAGATAAAGATATAGTATAGTTGTCACTACCGGGAACAGGTTGTAATACTCCGAAGGCCTGTCCGTAGGCTCCTGTAGATATAGGAGGAACAACCTGGAAACCCGTCATAGGATTCGCAATAACGAAAATGCCTTCTGGAGGAATAGGTCTTAAAACAACAAGTTTTGCCATAGCAGATGCAGTAGTCTTCACCGAATCCGTTGCTTCACACCAATATTCGCCAGCAGAATCATAAGTTACATCAGGGATACTTAGAATATTTGAGGGGGAACCAATAGGCACTCCATCTTTATACCATTGATATGTGATAGTCCCTAACCCTCCTGCGGTTGTTACTTGAAAATTCAAGTCACCTCCAACAAATAAATATGTATCTGATGGATTTTGTATAAAGCTAAGAGCGTCTACTACGGTTAGTGTTGCTATATTTGATGTAATAGTTTCAAAATTGTCCTGAACTTCGCAGAAATAATTGCCGGCTGTTTCTGTTTGGACATTTGAGAGGAGCAATTGTGGTGAGTTAACCCCTAAGTTAATATTAATACCTCCTGCTAATCGTTTGTACCAACGATATTGAACATTCCCTAAACCTCCGTCAATTACTACGGAAAATGTGTGTGTTGTCCCTTTGTAAACAGTAGCGGATTGGGGATGTTGAATAAAAGACATCCAATTAGCAACTTGTAAAACAGCGGGAGCACTTGTTGCACCTGCGTTTTGGTCTGAAACGAAACAGGTATATGTTCCTGAATCGGAGGGTTGTAAGTTCTCCAACACTAAAACAGGTTCTGTATATGGAATATCTACTCCATTTTTTCTCCATTGGTATCTATACGGTGGATACCCACCGGATATTGCAACTTCAAAGGTATGACTTTCACCGGTATGTTTTAATGCACCTTGAGGCTGAATATCAAAGTTAAACGGTGGGAATACTTGTAATGTTGCTTGTTCGGATGTGAGCATTTCTCTTGCATCTGTAACGATACACCAATAATTTCCCGCATCAGTTTCTTGTAAGGGATATAAGAATAGTGTAGAAGAGTCTGTTCCAACATGTTCTCCATCATGTACCCATTGATAATGCACTCCTCCTAAACCTCCTGTTACTCCAATTGTAAATGTGAAATCGTAACCAAGAATTCCAGAACCAGAAACAGGTTGTTGAATAATTTGCATATGTTCTGCAACTTCCAGAAATGCGGAATTCGATGTAATGTTATATACATCATCATAAATCACACATGTGTAATAACCCATATTTTCCAGTTGTGCATTTTCTATTGTTAATGTAGCGTCTTCGGCACCTTCAATGACTTCACCATTAAATTTCCATAAATAATGTAGTGTTCCATTGGGCTCTCCGGCAATAACAGGAACGAAAGTAAAATTTTCTCCAATATAGACACCGCCTCCTTGTAAGGGTTGTTCAAAGCGAATACGATTTAATATGGTTATTTCTGCCGTTTGAGATATAACCTGTTCTGAACCGCTATTCACAACACACCTATAAGAACCGCCATCTGATAATTGGATAGGATTAAAAGATATTGTTTTCTGTGTTTTACCTTCTAAATTTACCCAATTCACACCGTCCCATTTTTGCCATTGATAAGTAGGGAGATTATTTCCTCCACGAACATCAACAGACATGGTGTGACTATCTTCACCTGGAACAAGATTTTGTGCACCGACAGGCTGTTCTGTAATCACCAAAGGTGTGTATTGCACTTCTAATTTAGCTGGTGAGGAACGGCGAGTCCAGAGACTATCGCATATAGTTACAGTGAAATAACGGGGTTTAGTTGTAGGTAGTGGATAAGAAATTGTTAAGTCCTCTGTATATACAGGACTTCCAATAGTAGAGAAGTCATCTATTTTTATTTCTTCCCATTTGTATACCTGCGGTATGCCATTATTCTCTCCGCCTACCTGTTCAATAGAGAATGTAACCGGTGTGCCTGAGGTAACGGATTGTGATTCAGGTTGTGCTGTTATTTGTAAAGGTGGATTTTGAATAGATTCATTAACCATCCATGCCTGGCGATTACCACCGGCTAAAACATAAGAATCATAATTGTTTCTTGAATCATGGTTTAAGTTCCCTGTAGATGCCAATAATTCAGGATGGCAATGGAATTTTGAACAATTAAAATTACCTACAAATTCTTCAACTGTTCTGTCAATTTCCGAGCCATAAATTTTTATAGTAACGGGTGTTCCATTTGCGTCTATAGTTACTTCTATATCTTCTGTTTTTAATTCCGCCAAAATATTTGGTAAAACATCGCGTAGTACAGTATAAATGATAACCCTAAATACACTCTTTAGATGGTCTATTCCTGTAGATTCTCCCACAGTCATATAACCTGCAATTAAATTGACCATAGCATTTTTGAATAGCGGGCTTTGTTGCTCTAATAATTGCCAGAGAGTGGGAACACCTTCAAAATTACTTACAAATTGACTTACACATAAAGTTGTTACACCAAGTTTTACGCATACATCTTTATCCCCTGTGGTTATTGTAGTGCTACCTGTTAAACCATAGGCTTTTACCTGAACATTTCGAATGGTGATTTGTAATGTTTCTACTACTGCTTTGTTATAAGCAAAGTCATCTCGTATAGTCTGAACTTCATTAGCATTAAGATTTCCTAAAACACGAGACATGTCACCATTTAAAACAGCACCTAACATATCGAAATGATCATTATCGTTTATACCGTTACAATCATTGTCCGCATTGGAAAAATAAGGACTTGTTTGACACTGAACCTGTCTCCATGCACCAGGTTGGGGTTGTCCATATTCATCAATATAGTCATACCAGGTAGGCAGAAAGTCTGCCAGAGCGCTGTCTAATGTATTAAAGATAAAGTCAATATCATATTGGTCTTGAAAACATTGTGAAAAGGCAGTTGAAACTGTTATAGATAACAGTAACAAAATTAAAACACTTATAATGGCTATGCACCGACAATTTTTTATCATAATACAGTCTCCTAAAATATTTTTTCTTTTTTTCAACTTCTAATAACATTTTATCATAAAAAATTATCATATTAAAATAAAAATAACATTTATTTTTTTACTTTATTTTATAGATTGTTTTTGAAATATTCGGGAGGTAAGATTAATTGGATGGAGGGTATAACAAAAAAATGGTGGACCTGAGGGGGATCGAACCCCTGACCTCCGCATTGCGAACGCGGCGCTCTCCCAACTGAGCTACAAGCCCACGCTGAATATAATTTTATCACAGAGTAAAAGAAAAAATAAAACTTTCAGGATATTTTGCGTTGGAGTAAATCAAGGAATTCTTTTCGTGTAATATCGTCGTTATGAAAACTCCCCAAAACAGATGATGTGGTCATAACGGAATTTTGTTTTTCAACACCCCGCATCATGCAACAAAGATGTTTGCATTCCATTACAACACCAACACCTTCCGCGTGAGTATAATCCATGATAGCTCGTGCAATCTGGGCTGTTAGTCGTTCTTGTATCTGGAGACGACGAGCATAAAAATCAACGATACGAGCAATTTTACTTAAACCAATTACTTTTTTCTGTGCTATGTATCCTACATGACATCGTCCAAAGAAGGGAAGCATGTGATGTTCACAAAGACTATAAACTTCTATATCTCTCGATATTATCATATTATTACTTTCAGCCTGGAAAATAGCATTATTTATAATGCTTTGCAAGTCTTTTCGATAACCAGAAGTTAGAAATTCATAGGCTTTTGCCACACGATAGGGAGTTTTTTTTAATCCTTCTCTATCTGGGTCTTCTCCAATTTCAATTAAAAGTTCACGGATAAGTTCGGCGACTTTGTCAATATTCATGCAAGAATTCCTTCCATAATTTTTTTGTAAGATTACAGTTTATTTTTAATTTATGTATTTCGTAACAAGATACGAAAGAAAGTAAAGGAAGATTTTTAGGATAAATTATAAGGTTTGGATTAAGATATAACAAACCCGCAAATAAAAAATTCCTTGAAAATATATCCGGGTCAGGAATTACAAAATCTTCGCTATTAATTATAGTATCCCGAAATAATAGTATATCTAAATCTATCGTTCGTGGGGCATATTTATCAATAGAACGAACTCTTTTGAGTTGTTTTTCAATATTTCTTAACACATTAAATTTCAAGTCTATGGGTGTCATTTCTTCTATTAATTTCGTTTCAACAATACAATTAAAAAAATCAGGTTGTTTTTTACTTACACCTATTGGTGGAGTTATGAAAACAGGGGAAATATTGAGAATATCTAAATATTTTTTTAGTTCATGTAATGATTTTGGAATATTTATTTCAGGTTCAATATTAGAACCTATTCCTATGTAAATATATTCTTCAGGATTATCGGCTTGTATCATTTTTTCATCCGAGTAATTTCTACGGCAACACTTCTGGAAAAACGAAGGACACCCGGTTTATCTACTATTACAGTAACTCCCTTTACTTTCTCGAATGATAAACAAATATTTGCGATTTCTTCTGCCATTCGTTCTATAAGAAAAAAAGAAGAGTTTTCAATTGATTTTAAGATGGTTTTCTTTACTTTTTTATAATCTAATGCATCTTTAATGTCATCTGATATTCCAGCCGTTCTACAGTCTGTATAGAGGATTAAATTTATTAAAATATCCTGTTTTTCTCTTCTTTCATCGGGTTCAATTCCAATAATACAACGGACTTGTAAATCACGAATATGAATTTTATCAAATAATTCCATCATTTGAACTCCCTAATAAAAAGCGTCCTCCATCTATGAATATAACCTGTCCTGTAATGAATTTTGCTTTTAGCAAAAAGATTACAGCATCTGAAACATCATTTTCATCACCAAATGTTTGAAGTGGATTGGTTTTGCTCATTTTTTTTAGGTATTCTTTTGTTTCACCCGGAGGTGGAAGTATTAACCCCGGGGCAACAGCATTTACTCTTATTTCAGGGGCAAATTCTATGGCTAAAATACGGGTAATATGACGAAGTAATTGTTTTCCTAAATAATAAGATGCATGTCGCGGGTCGTAATCCCAGAGACGGGTATCTAAAATATTTATAATAATACCTTTTTTACAGTGGGAATGAAGGTACCGTGCTAATTGTAAGGGTGCCCATGCATGGATGTTTACAGAGGTAATTAAATCCTCATGGGAAAACATCTTTATGCTATGTTCTGGGAATATACTTGCATTATTTATAAGAATATCTATTTCTCCTAATTTATCTACCGCAGATTTGAATATTGTTTCTCCCGCATTAGTTTCATTCAAGTCTTGTTTTATAAGTGCCGTTTTTATAGGATATTTATTTAATATTTCTTCTAATTCTTTGGCGTCTTTATCGGAAGAGTTATAATGTAAAGCGAGATTTACACCTTCCTGTGCTAAACAGATAGACAAATGCCTACCAATTCGTTTTGCACTACCCGTAATAATTGCATTCATTCCTTTTAAGGATAACATCTTTAAATTTTACCTAAAATTATTTATTTTATTTCTATTTTAACAAAATATTTTTGTATTCCCCTCTGGATTTCAAAAACAAAATGATTTATATTTTGTTCTTTTATACTGTTTAATGTTTCTTTAAAATCCTGTACATTTTCTATGGGGTCATTTTGTATAGATAAAATAATATCTCCTTGTTCTAATTTAGCAAGGCTTGCCCAACCTCCAGAAATAACTTGTTCAATAAATACTCCTTTTGTGTCTTCTTTTAAATTCATATCCACTCTATCATAGAAACATAAATCTCTTACGGTAAATTCCAACCATTCGTCTTGATACTTTTCAACCATATTTCGTGGAATAGGTTCTTTAATAAGTTGTATAGGAATTTGTTTAATTTCATTTTCTCTAATGATAGAGATTGTTATTTCCTGGTCAATAGAAAAACTTCGAACTCTTTCCTTCCATTCTTCGTAATCATCTACTTTGTTAGCATGAAATTTTTCATTTTCAATTTCTTTAATAACATCTCCTACTTTTAACTCCTCTAATCCTTTTTCTTTTATGGGATAAATACGGGTTATTATAAATCCACCTTCTTCTAAATTCTTTTTTTTCGCCATTTCCTTTGTAAGGACCTGAACTTCAACACCTATCCAGGGTTTGCTGGCTTCTCTAATCGGTTCTATAGTTCGAGATGCCCCAATTTTTACCATTGAGTAAATTCTATTATGATTTCTTTCTGCTACTACAAGAACTTCCTCTTTTTTTTCTTCTATAAGTGAATGCGTTTTCTTTTCTAAATCTTCTAATGAGGATATCTTTTCATTTTCAATTTCTAATATGAGATCTCCAGTTTGTAAGGATGGCTTTGCCTCTGCTGAACAGCCCCCCATCCGTAGAGATGTAATAAGAACACCATTGGTATTGTCCCTATTTCGATTAAGAGCAAAAAACCAGTTAAGATTTTTGGCGGTAAAACCCCATTCTTTGAACTCTTTTTCTTCTGTTTGTGGAAAATCGTATAAAACAGGAGTAACAGGAATATCCAAATTAACGGAATCCCGAATAATAGAAAAGTTCACAGGTTTATCGGTTGGGAGTGAACATAAAATATTATTAATTAATGGAATTTGTTCCATATACTTGACATTAATAGGTTTATTATCTATCTGTATTAAAATATCTCCTGTTTTTATACCCGATTTATCAGCAGGAGAGCCAGGATACACATATCGAATAAGTGAGCCTTTCTCTATTTTTTCTGCTTCTGTAATAGGTTGTATTTCAAGTCCTATCCATGTTCTATTTACTTTGCCACTTTGTATAATATCATTTACCACTTTTTTTACTAAGTTGGAAGGAATGGCTCCACCAAGAGCATATTTAATTTCATTTATACCCACAATTTCTCCCTGAAGATTAACAAGAGGACCACCCGAACTACCGGGACTGATTTCAGCATTATGTCCTAACCAACATACCAAACTTCCGATATTTTCGCCTTCTTCCGAAAACATTTCAAAACTATTTAGTTTATAAGGTAATATCATTCGTTGGTTGCTAATAATACCCAAAGTAACAGACGGGTTTAAGGCCATGGGAGAACCCATCGCCAAAACATAATCACCCACTTTTATATCATCTGAGTTTCCAAAAGTTCCAAAAACAAAATTTTGAGGCTTATCCGTAATAATTTTTAGGACGCTAATATCTGTCAGGGCATCTGTTCCTATCAGTTTTAATGGATAGTTATTTAAATTTGCAAAGGTGCAATCTGCAAAATATGCCTTGCCTGCTACATGATGATTTGTCACAACATAACCATCATTAGAAATAACTACTCCACTACCATATTTTTCCTGTTTTAATTCCCTTCCTTCTGAGTAATATTTCTCAACAACATGTATCCGAACCAGTGCAGGTTGTAGTTTATCTACCGTTCGAATAATAGTATCTTGAATTTGTTCGGGAAAAGTTCCTATATTAGATGGAGATGTATTTTTTTCTTCACACACTACTGGAATAATAGGAGATAATAGGAAAAGAAACAGAAGAATAATTTTTGTAAAGAGGTGCATATTTTGTCTTTCTAATTATAAAAAATAGGAATTGTATTTTTAGGTTGTTTATAATATGAAACTTATATGATATATAGAAATATATTAACCTGTATATTTTATATTAAAAATCCACATTAAGGAAAGTAATTATTATAATGAAAAATTTAGTGCAAATTGATTCTTTACATATTTTCTTTATAATTGTTAGTGGTATGTTTGGTGCGGTATTTGGTAGTTTTTGCAATGTTTGTATTTACAGATTTCCCCGGGGAGAATCTATAATAAAGCCCGCATCTCATTGTCCTAAATGCCAGAACCCTATTGCCTGGTATGATAATATTCCACTGATTAGTTGGATTATTTTATTAGGAAAATGCAGACATTGTAAAGAAAATATTAGCATACAATATCCACTTATTGAATTAATTACGGCTTTATTATTTGTAATTGTGTATTTAAAGTTTCGATTTTCTCTGGCTACCGTTATTTATTCCTTTCTTAGTGCGGGTTTAGTAATTGTTATCGTTCAAGATTTGCAAACATGGACAATTCCAGATGAGATAACTTTAACAGGAATATTAGTAGGTATTGGGGTGTCCGTATTAGGTATGTTTTTCCCGGAACAGGGATTACGAATTCAAAATCCTTTGGAATCAATAGATGGCGTGGCTCTTGGGGCTTTGCTTATTTGTCTAATGGATTTGATTGTTATTTTATTAATGAGAAAACCAGGAATGGGATTTGGTGATGTAAAACTGTTAAGTATGTTAGGGGCATTTTTAGGATGGCGGGGTGTTTTAGGAAGTTTAATGATTGGTTCTATGGTGGGAAGCATAATAGGATTTTTTGTTATATTGTATTATCGTTATATAAAGAAGATAGAAGAAGGGGAAGAAGGAACGGAAAAGGATGATGCTAATTTCTACCCTATTGACCCTATTGCGAGTATTTTTTTAGGAATATCTTCCATTTATTTGACAATAAGATTGTTATTCTCCCTAAATCAAAATGTATCCACAACAATTCCCAATGAAATTATACGGGGATTCTCTTATTTAGTTATTGCTTTTATGGTATTTTCACTTTTCATAGCCCTTATATCTGTTTTTATATGGAGAAGACAGACTACTACAGACACGAAAACCAATTTGGACATCAATGAAGAAGAAATGGAAATAACTTTAAAGGCTCATTATATTCCTTTTGGTCCTTATCTTTCTTTGGGAGGTTTCATTTTTCTATTATTCGGTCCAGAATTAATTTCTAAATATTTACAAATTCTTGCTATCACACAACAATAATAGAATACCTATGAAAAAAATGTATAATGGAAATGAGATAAATCGTTATTTTATTTTTGATGAAGGGTATTTTCCAAAGCCGTGGGGAAATTTTTATTTCAAAGAGAAACTAAATAAAAACATATTAAGTAATGAACCTATTGGCGAAGCATGGTTAATTTCGGATAGGGAAGAGTATCAGAGTTCTATTATCCATGGACCCTTAAAAGGTAAAAAAATCAATGAAGTAATAAACACATTTCCAGAATTTATTTTTGGAACAGATAAAACAAGTCCTTTCCCCAAAAAATTTCCTTTATTATTAAAATTGATAGATGCTAATGAATTATTATCTGTGCAAGTTCACCCCGATGACCCAACAGCACTGAAATTAGGGGAGCAGGACTCAGGCAAAACAGAAATGTGGTATATTCTTGACGCAAAACCTAATAGTTTTTTATATATCGGACTTAAAAAAAATGTAAAAAAAGAACATCTGATAAAAGAAATAAATCATCATAGAGATATTGATAAATTACTGAATAAGATTTATGTAAAACCGGGTGAACATTATTTAATTCCAGCAGGAACGGTTCATGCAATTGGTCCTGGTATTTTATTAGCGGAAATCCAGCAAAATAGTAATGTTACATATCGATTATTTGATTGGAATCGGGTAGATACTAACGGGAAACCAAGATTATTACATATTGAAAAAGGAATGGAATCAATTCAAGAAGAAACTATATTGCTTAAAGCAAAGAAAGTAGAGAAAAAACATACTTTTGGAATTGAAAGATATTTATGCTCTTGTCCTTATTTTATAGCAAAATATTGGGAAATAGAAAAAGAATGTAAAATATGGGATAATAATTTCAGTTTTCATATAGTATTATCACTAAGTGCTTCATATATAAATATTTATGATGAAAATATAAAGTTAAACAAGGGAGAAGCCTTATTAATACCTGCAAAGTCATGTAGTAGTGTTGTAATTAAAGAGGGTATATTATTAGATTATTATCAAATATAAATGTTCCATTACGGAACATTCTATTCTATTTAAGGGATTCCTATTATCATATATCCAAATCTTATGGAAGAAATAACGAAAGAAATAAGGTTAATTAATGAATGCCTGAACGGAAATGTTGAGGCATTTCGGGATTTAGTTATGACATACCAAACAGCGGTATATGCAACAGCCTTTTACTATGTTAAAAATTCAAACATAGCAAAGGAGATTGTTCAGGAAGCATTCATTAATGCCTACAAAAATCTTCATCAACTCCGTGATTTAACAAAATTTGGAAGTTGGTTAAAAGAAATTACAACTCGTATTTCATTTCAATATATACAAAAGAAAAAAGAAATTGGCAATGATAGGGTTGAAGGAAAAATTATACCGATAAGTTCCGAAAAGTTAGATGGAAAGAATCCTTCTCTATCATTTGAAGAAATAAAATTTGCTATACAACAATTACCTGAGAGATACAGACTTCCTGTAGTATTAAAATTCTTAGAAGGAATGAATTACGAAGAAATCAGCAGGTTTACAGGAGAATCTCCGGGAGAAATAAAAGGGATACTACAAAGAGCGGTAAAACAATTACAGAAAATATTTGATAATATAGATGGAGAATCTAAACAATGGCAAGATGTTCACAAATAGAACCTGAGTTGCAGGCATATCTTGATGGTGAATTAAGTAGAGCCAAAGAATTAATTGTGGAAGAGCATTTATCTGCCTGTTCGCAATGTAAACATGAATTTGAAGTATTGAGGAAAAGTAATGCTCATTTGTATGAATCGCTCAGTCCTTATAAGTTAAACGAGTCGTTAGATGAACAAATCATGAAAAAACTTCCAGAAATAGATATTAACTTCAATCAAACCCACCAAATTACATTACGAGTAAAACATCAGGATGAAAGCCCATATTCATTTTCTAATATATTTCCTTATCTTGCTTTAACAGCAATGACTATTCTTGGTGTTTTTATATTTGTTAGCTGGCCATATCGAGATATTTCAGACTCGGAAAGAATTGGGGTAGCCATTAACTTAGAAGGTAACAGTTCTATAATAAACAAAGATATAAATAATATAATGAAAAAAGATAATTTAGCCTCTATAAAAATGGATAATTATATAGAAACAAAAGAAAATTCTATAGTTTATTCATATTTAAAAGGCAATTCTGTTTTGAAATTAGCCGGAAATACAAGGATAAAAATTATAGATGAGCGAACCGTAAATTTAGAAAAGGGGAAAGTTTGGTTTGATATTGGCAAAGATAAAAAGGTATTTCGAGTAAATACACCACAAGGGGTTGTAACCGTGTTTGGTACAGAGTTCCAAGTAGAAGTAGATTCTTCACAGATATTAACAACAGTTCATAGGGGGGAGGTCACGGTGGAAACAGCCAACCAATTTGTTGTCCTTAGACAAAACCAACAAGTTTTGTTGAAAAATAATACATTTGCTTCGGAAATAAAGAATTGCGATGCGGAAAAAATAATTTCATGGGCAAAAGAGATAGAACCGTCAGAACGCATATTACAAAAGGTATCTGCCTATTTCGGTACTCAAAAACCATTACCTATAACAACACCTGCATCGCAAGTATTTGTAGTCCCTATACAAAAGAAAGAAATTTCATCTCTTGAATTATTCTGGGATAAACAAAAGAGCATTAACTCCAATTTTACGATTTATGCTTCAGATGATGAATTAAAACCTTTATTCCGTTTTAAGTTAACAAATAACTTATTAGAATCGTTTGATGGAGCGATTACTATACCAATTCCTACAGATGTATCTCTTCGAGATGTGAAACTTTTACATATAGAAATTATATCTGATGATTTAGATGATTCATCTTTAATGCCATTTACCAGGGTTTTTGCAAAAAACTAATATGGATATTATTTTAGACATAAATAAGAAACAAAATAAAGCCCACCCTGTCGGGAGGCATGTTGAAGCAAAAAACAAAGTCAAATTTCTGCCTCACATCACTCCTTCCCCAGAAATACCTGCAGCCAAAATAACTGCTTTCATGCATGCCTCCCGCTTTAAAATATTGATTTTTCTCAGTAAAGTGGGCTCGATGATATATTCGGCGAAACAACTGTCTCCTCTCTCCACTCCTTCCTCAAGAGTACCAGCCTAACAAAGCCGCATCGAGCCCCTTCTCTTTTTTTCGTTTTCTTTCGTTGTTATAATAAACATAAAATATAGATTATGTAGGGGAAAACAATTGAAAAAAACAACAAAAAAAATCTGGATGGCTTTTCTGATTTGTTCAATTTGTTTTTTTGTTTTTTCCCAAATACAGGCACAGGAATGGACAGAAACATATTGGGAACAACTTGAAATATATAAAGATGATTATGGAATTCCCCACATTTTTTCTAAAGATATTCGTGCATTAGGTTTTGGTTTTGGATATGTTCAGGCACAAGACCACTGGGAATCTATGTTACTTTCATATCGTTTAGCAAATGGGAAACTGTCTGAAGTTTTGGGAGAAGGGGAAGAAGCGTCAGACCGTTTTTCAATACAGGCAGGGCATAGATATTACGGCATACTGGCGTATAATAATTGTGACCCTACAACAAGGGAATTATGTGATGGCTTTGCAGAAGGAGTAAATTCGTGGATTTTAGAAAATCGCGATAAATTGCCGGATTGGGTAGATGGTGTCCAGCCGCAGGACATTTTTTCTTTATGGCATGCATTTATAGTTTCCCTTGCCCCAATGGATATACTTACTTTTCAAAAAAGACCTCCCGTTTTAAAGTCTGGATTTGCCTTTACAATATCTTCAGAGAAGAGTAGAGAGAATACACCTATATTTGCTTTGAGTGGCCATCAATTTTATCAAGGTCCATTTCGTTGGTACGAAGCCCATCTAATATGTGGGGACTATAATGTATATGGTTGCACACTATATGGGTTACCCATACTTTTGCAAGGGCATTCCCTAAAACATGCATGGGCAATAACACCGAATCAATCTGATTTTGCAGATGTGTTTATTGAAAATCCTATGTCTGATTTCGTTAGAAACCCCAAATCTATGTTAAACATGCCCAATAGAGAGGATGAAAAATCGTTACTATTATTACAATATATGTCGCAGAGTGATAGTTATTATGTAAAAACTCCAAATGGTGTGGAACAAAGATTTGTCCCGGTGCATATAACATCCAGAGGTCCACTTTTACTTGGTGCTGGGAATGAGTTTTTTTCATGGAAAATTGGAGGATATGAAGATGTAGGGATGTTTTTCCAACTATGGGAGATGGGGAGAAGTGATTCTTTAGAGAAATTTAAACAGGCGGTATACCTTCATCAACTTCCTTGTTTCCACATTTTATATATGGATAATTCAAATCAATCTTTTTATTTTTATTCAACAAAAGTAGGATTAAGAGAACCTCCTCCAGGTCTTTCTGAAACAGAGGTAGAACAAATAAGAAATATTAATTGGACAACTCCTGTATCACCAAAATTCTATCTAATAGGCTGGAAGTATTTGCTTTCTCCTGAATTACTCCCATCAATACAAAATCCTGCCACGGGTTATATGCAAATCTGTGGAGGACCACCCAATTCGATAACTGATGATATAAAAATTTCCAATCCAGATTTTTCGTTAAAGTGTGTCAAAGACATTGAAAATGTTGTAAGTAGAAGGATAAAAAATGTTTTAAGAACAGAAAAAAGGTCTTTAAGGGAAATGCAATCGTTACTTTTAGAAGACCTATCCTGTTTGGCTATTGAAACATTACCACGCATATTAAGTATTGCAAATAATCATGGGCAAGAATTATCCTCTCTCCATCCGGACTTACCTCTTGCTGTTCAAATTTTGAATAATTGGAATTTACGAATGACAACGGAAGGTTCTGCACCTGTTATTTTTAATCTGTGGTCTCATTTTTTTAGTAAACAATCAGGATTTATTCCGAGTATTGAAGTAGAACCTTTCTATTCGTTAATGAATAGAAATAAGGAGATAGAAGGACCTTGTTTAGATGCACTGGCAAATGCAGTTCGTTATTTGAAAAATAACCGAAACAGTATAGATATAAACTGGGGAGAAATACACCGCATACAGAGAGGAGCCGAAGAATTTTCATTGGGGGGTAGCGAAATTGGAGGAACGCCTTTTTTGCTGTCAGAAATTCCACCTGATACGGAACGATGGGGACATATTAATTATGGAATTGGATTTGCCCTTGTAACAAGGTTGGGCTCCGTGATGGAATCTTACTCTATTCAGCCTTTTGGTAATTCTGAGTCTATACAATCACCGCATTATAAAGACCAATTGGATTTGTTTCGTAATAGGCAAATGAAAAGGAATCGATTTTACCCGGAAGATATATACCGATTTGCGGAACAAGGAATAGGGAGACGATTGGTTTTTATTCCGCAGGGAGGCATTGGAGAAATTCGGTGTAGTAGTAGTTCGAGGATTACAGTATCTATGGATGCAACGATAGAACCTCCTTCGCAACTTCCGGAGGGATTAATCTCTTTTTCTGTATTTATAAAACCGCAATATACCCCTAAAGAGGCCCATGTTCAATTCGGCGTAAGATTGTATATACCTAATGATATATGTGCCCCCGAAAACATTTCACAACTTTCATTATATTATTATGATGCTTCTTCGGGATGGGTTCGTCCTGAAAACCAAAATTCAGATATTACTGGTGGTTTTGTGGAGGGTGTTTTTGATGTAAATTCTGTTTTTGGAGTTTTAGGTCCTAAAGAAGTAGCATTAGCCAATTCCGAAGAAAAATCTGGAATGATAGACAATAATCAACAAAATATCACAGGACAAGGAATTTTCTCTCCGGGATTACCGGGTGAAATACCCACTGCATTAAAGAAAAAGGGGAATTTCTTTTTCTCTATTCAAGGAGGTCAAAAAAATAATCCATTACCGAAACCAATGGATTTACCTGTGATAAGAGATGAAGACACTCAAAAACAGTTAGAGAAGGCAAATAATGAAGACAAAAAATTAGAAAACCCAACGGATAATAAAAATAAAACTAACAAAAGAAACAGAAGTAAAGACAAAACGACTTCCGAAAATATTCAACCTAAACAAATCAGAAAAAATTTTACAATAAAGAAATAACCCTAACTTAAGTTACAGGGTTGTTCCTAACCATTCTTCGATAATTTTCTTATAATCTGCTATACTTCCATTTGATTCTCGATATTGTGTTACATTATTCCGTTCAGCAATTTCAAAAAAGCGTTTGGCACGCGGTATCATTGTAGGGTCTTCATTTTTCATCTTCAGGTCCATATCTCTCTTTCTGGCTCTTTCCATAATTGTATAGTCAATACTTAATCTTGCTACCTTCACTCTTTCTAATACTTCGGGTTTATCTGCCACAGCGTTTTCCGCTTTATCGAAAATTATTTCTGCCTGTTTTAACATCTCTGGTGTTATATGTTTGCCATTAGGACCTACCCAGATATTCATGTGAAGTTCTCTTTTTTGGATTGGTTTATGTATTAGTTTTAGGTATTCCATGATATAAGGTCCGGCATCTTCGTAAAAAGCATCAACAAATTCACTAATCGCTAATTTATCATCATAATTGGGGTCCCATAATAATTTTGCATTTAAGTAAGCACTAAGTTCGTTAAATTCTCCATGAAAGGTTGTATAGGTATCCTGTTCAAATATACCCGTAACATTGTGCTTTACAAAAAATCTTATGTTAGGTGCTCGAACTTCAAGATTTGGGAATGGAACTAAATAATGACTGAATGATGTTACATAGTCCCATACCCATAAACGATTGCATATTTGAGACCAGCCTTCGACATCCTTAACAAAATCACGATTCTGTTTTGAAACACAACTTTCAAAAGGATGAGCAAAACAACACTCAATACTGCAAAGACGAATAATAACATTAGGTTCAGGCCGCATTGTCTTTGGAGGTTTTCGAGACCATTGATAGGCAAGGGTATCTATAACTTTATCGGGAAATTCATCACGCACAGCACGGGCAACACTATTCACGAGGTATAATAAAGGTCCCATCTGAGAATCTTCAGCGGTTGCTAATTCAGAACACTTCGGACACTGGCAAAAATTTCCCCAATCGTTCTGGGAAACTGAAAATACCTTTGCTTCGGGATGTTCTCTCATCCGTTTTTTAACTTCCTCTATAACTAATTGTATTACTTCTTCATTTGTGCAACAGAGCTGGGTTCTTTCTTTTATCCTCTTCCCATCTACCATAGAAAAGTATTCAGGATGGGTATCAAAATATTTTTCCGGGGGAACAAGTGAATCAAAAGTATGAACAAAGCCATAATAAGTAATCTTACCTCCATGTTTTTCTTCAAGTCGGCAGGTATTCCCATTGGCACGATTGCGGGCACACCAATCTCCATCTATAAAACCATCCATTGTAAAAGGTTCCCTATATTCTAAAGGAGGTATAAAGATTTCATTCATGGCAGGTAAGGCAATGGTATCCATTTTGGGAATTCTACTTACCGTTGGTGTAAACCAGCGGCAGCCTAAATGGTCATCAAGAATACCATAAACCCCATATAGAGTTCCTCGGGGTTCTCCTCCTGCAATAATAATGTTATCCTTAGTAACAAGCAGGTTATACCCTTCCTCTCCTAAATTTTCCCAATCAATTTTATAGTCGATTTTTTCCAATCGTTTACTTTTTCCTAATATTATTTCCTTACTTTGAACAGGAGAAGAATCAGTAATAATAGGTAATTCGGCACCACTCATTTCTTTGATGAACTTCTGCAATTCTTCACTTGCATATTTTACAGAGGGAATACAATTTTCTGGTATAACAATACTACATTGAGGGGTTCCATTTTTTACAATTATGAAATAATCTCCCATAATCAACGAAGGTTTTCGAGCACAACCCGAAGTTATAACTAATAAGGCAAGTAATACTATTAGAGAGTTCTTTAAAAATTGCATATTGAATCTCCTATCTATTAATTTTAATCAGACTGTTACTGTGATATATAAAATAATATAAATAATTTCAAAATTACGAATTTAAAATGTATATGTCTATAAAAAAATCTATTCAATT
>DAOSUS010000022.1 GCA_035378955.1 Candidatus Hydrogenedens sp.
ACGAACCACCAAGAAGATAATTTTCATTTAATCGTAAGGTATCTTCTGTTACTCGTTCATTATTTATATATAGACCTCCGTTTTTAATAAGTCGTTTCCCTTCTCCTTTGCTTTCCAATATCCCTGTATGGATTAGTAAATCCAATAAAAACTGATTTTCTGTTATATAATTTATTGGAGCCTCTGCATGAGGAACATCACTGAAAACATCTTCCAATACCGAAAGTTCTAACTGATGCAAATCACCTCCAAACATTGCTTCACTGGCACGAATAGCACTCTGGAGAGCCGTTTCCCCATGTACCATTCTTGTTATTTCCCGTGCTAAAGCCTTTTGTCCTGCCCTTTTGTGAGGTTCTGTTTGAACCTGTTTTTCCAGTGCCTCTATTTCTTCCGCAGATAGTAATGTGAAATACCGTAGATATTTTGGAGTGTCGGCATCTGCTTGATTAATCCAGAATTGATAAAAGCGATAGGGTGTTGTTTTGTTCGCATCGAGCCAGATATTCCCGGACTCCGTTTTTCCAAATTTTGTGCCGTCTGCTTTTGTAACCAGAGGAAGCGTTAGTCCATAGGTCTCTTTTCCTAACAATCGGCGAGTTAATTCCATACCGGAAACAATGTTGCCCCATTGGTCAGACCCGCCTATTTGAAGTCGGCAATCAAAATTCTTACACAGATGCAGATAGTCATAAGATTGTAAAAGACAATAAGTAAACTCCGTGTAAGAAATTCCATGTTCACGGTCTTCCAATCGTTGCCGTATAGCGTCTTTTGTCAGCATTACATTCACACTAAAATGTTTCCCGATGTCCCTTAAAAAATCCAATAGATGTAATTCACAGAGCCAATCCGCATTATTAACCATGATAGCCGAACTATTCCCTTCAAAGGAGATAAAGTGAGAAAGTTGTTTTTTTATACCTTGAGCATTCTTTTCTATATCCTCTTTACTTTGGAGTTGCCGTTCATCCTTCTTTCCACTGGGGTCGCCTATAAGTCCCGTGCCTCCACCTATAAGGACAATGGGCTTATGTCCCCATCGTTGAAAATGAACCAATCCCATAATAGGTAATAAACTTCCAATATGTAAACTATCTGATGTGGGGTCAAAACCGCAATACAATGTAAACTTTTCTTGATGCAGTTTTTCTGCAAGTTCCGGATGTGTTGTCTGATGTATCATTCCACGCCATTGAAGTTCTTCAAATAAAGTTTTAAATGCCATAACTACTTATCCTTTAATAAATCAAAAAAGAATTGTTAAAGACCGATTATAGTATAATATGAGAAAAGAACCGATGAATGTTAGAAATTATAACAATTTTATATTATAATTTTACATTAGAAAGGTTATTTTTAAAATAACGAGATTTACAAAAATATAAGGAAATGAGACATTTTTCACAGGAAAAATGTTGACAAAAGACATTAAAAAATTATACTATTTTAGTATGTTGTAAAATAAAAAGATTGACGAAAAAACTTGACAAAAAACGAAAAAAATAGTTTTAATAGAACTTTTCATATTCACAATTCAATAACTGTGTTTTATGGAATTAAAGAAGATAGGATTTAAGTTTATGGAAAGAAAAAATATCTCATATCCCGTGGTAGTATTTTTACTATTGGCACTTGTTATAGGGGGAGTGAGTTGTAAAAAGCCTCCTGCAAACAAAGAACCAATTGCACAATTTTCTGCTTCACCTAAAGAAGGAAATGAACCTTTAATAGTCCAGTTTAATGACCTTTCTGTATCGGAAGACTCTCCTATAGTGTCTTGGTATTGGGATTTTGGAGATGGAGAGACCAGTAACCTGCCCAATCCAAGAAAAACTTATTATCACAATCCGAAAGATGGCAATAACCCCAGTCTATATACAGTGCGATTAATTATCTCTACGGGCAGAGGTCTTACAGAACGAAAAGAAGTTAATTATATCCGAGTAAATCCGGGCACAACCTTCTCTGTTATTGACCCACAGCAATCTGTGTATAATGGTGTGGCTTCCGGTTATGGCGTAAATGTCAGAATTCCCCAAGGTGCTCTTACCGCAAAAACTACATTTAGCATCTACGAAACGAAAGAGACCAAACAATTTAGTTTTACAGAACCGATGGAATTGGTATCTTCTTTCTATCGTATTGCTCACAATGCAAAAACAGAAAATCTTTTTGCAAAAAGTAGCGATAATAAAATAGTTTCCACTACATTAGAAATTCCTTTGTTCCCCGGTGAAGAAAGTAGAACTGACCGCCCTGCCAATAGATATTTAATATTGGCTCTTTTAGATGACGGCTCAATAGTTCCTATTTTAGGGGAAAAACAAGGAACTTATGCTATTGCTCGAATAACAGGATTACCCTATCAAGCAACTTATGTTGTAGGTTTTTTCCCCACGGCATCAATTATTGATGTCCCCGTAACAGTTCCTGAAGATGCAAAATTAAATTATCCGTGGAATCTCAAATGGCGTATTTTTGGTTCAATGCCTGTAATTAAACAACTGGTTGCCTTAGAAAAAGGAAGCATGGAAAATCCTAATTCCTTTTATAATGAAAACTTTTCAGATGCGGTAATATCCGATAGCCTGACGAAACTTGCCACTAAAATAGCAGGAGTTTATGTCGAATATATCGCTTCGGGAATGAGAAATCCCATTTTAGTAGACCAGGATGGAGCCTATGGCGTTGTATTCTTTAATATGAATTCCAACTATACATCAGAATATGAGGATTTTAATCAACTTGCAATTGCCAACCGCAAATTTGGAAATATTGTTATTGACCCAAAACAACTTTTAATGGTATCTATTCATAATGCCTTAACTGCCTTAAACGATACTACCAATACCGATATAAAACAAAAATTTACCCCTTATAACATTTTCGCACAATATCTTTTCTATTCTTGTTTTGATAACTATCAATTCCCTGACCTTACAATTCCTGACCCATCGAATATTGATATATATGGAAAACCACAAATGGTCTCATACTTTAAAGGGATTCGTGAGTCCATTGCGATTTATTTAGGTCAACGAGCAGACCGTGTCGTCGAAGAGATTGAAGCAAAATCAACAAAAGCCGATACTGCCCGAACATGGGCTCGTTCTTTTGAAGAAAATGAATATCTTGATTTATCGCAGGCTCTTTTCCAGCCTGTTTCGATGAAAACTAAAAATTATTACAATGCGGGACATGAATTTTGGGTATATCTTGAACGAAAACTTACAGATATCCCAATACTTGCTTTAATTGGTGCTTCAGGTGACCCTTATGGTGGTTTTCTCCAAGAATTAGAAAAAGTATTCAAAGAAAGTGTTAAGCCTCAACAGGTGGTAAATTATGAATTAGCAACTACACTTACTTATGCTACTTTAGACGCTGTAATTCATGCAGCAACAGATGAAAAAGAAAGACTATCGGATTTGTATTGGTATTATGTTCGCGGTAGGTCTGCAGAAAAATTTGAAGAAACTGTGTTGCGTAATTCGGATAATAACAGCAAACCCTTTGTATTTAATGAAAAACGCTTTAATTCCGTTGGTGTTCCTTCTCGGGAAAATCCTGCACCCACAGACAAAGTAACTATCAATGCGTCAACTATTCCTGAACTGGCTTCGGTGCTACCATTTTCATCCCGTGCCGTAAAGGTAAACATAAATCCTCTTGCTGATACGGCTCAGGTTGTATTTAATCCAACCGAATGGACTGCAGATGATAATGGCTACAGTCTGAAATTTGCTGTATATCACCCGTTGAGGAAGAAAGTATTTACTTTAGATGAAAATGGAGAAGATACAAATGGTGATGGAGTGCTTGATACAATAACCATACAAAAATTTATACCTACGGAAGACGAATGTTTTGATTATGTGTATTTGTTAGTGAGTAATGTTAGTTTAAAGACAGTCAGTCCAATCAATGTTGCTTTACAAACAAAAGCCCCCAGTTCGGTTCCTGAAAATCAAATACTGAAAAAATTTGTTCAAATTTGTGACCCCTATTATGATTATGAATTACTACGAACCGCTTCATTCCCTGCTTTTGGTATCTCCTCATATCTGCTTGAAATGACCTCCGGAATGTGGCGTGGGTCTCAAGAATTATACAATGCTCAACCCTGGAAACATTATCTTACTATCATCGAGCCTTCTATTGTTTTACATGACAAAGCCATATTACTGATTACGGGGGGCTCTACAGGCAGTGAACCTGATATTACAGACCAGGCAGAAATGGTCCTGCCATTTGTTTCTGCTACCGGAACAGTAGCTGTTCTCCTGAAAGCCGTTCCCAATCAACCCTTACAATTTATTGACGAAACAAAAAAGAGAGTTGAAGATGGGATTATAGCATACAGTTACGATAAATATATGGACGGATATAAGGCAAGACAAGCAGATATTACCTGGCCTGTTCTTTTGCCTATGGTCCGTTCTGCAGTCCGTGCTATGGATACAGTCCAAAAATTTGTAAAAGAAGAAAAACCGGGACGCCGATATGACATTAATAATTTTGTTGTAACAGGTGCGTCCAAACGCGGTTGGACTACCTGGTTAACCTCTGCTGTTGACCCACGAGTTTGTGCTGCAATGCCTATCGTAATAGATGTGTTAAACATGCCCTCTCAGATTGAGCATCATTATTATTCGTATGGCGAAAAATATTCTCCTGCTTTGATTGATTATGTGTCGTTGGGTATCTTTGACCGATTAGGGACACCAGAAGGCAATTCTTTATGGAAAATTGTTGACCCCATTAATTATCTGGACTCTTTGACCATGCCCAAGTTTATGTTGAATTCAACCGGGGACCAATTTTTCCTACCCGATTCAGCAAAGTTTTATTTTAATATGTTAAAACCTAACATTACCCTTACAAATGGCGTTGTATATCCTGATAATGCTTACTTATATTATGCCCCGAACACAGACCACGGATTGGTATCTTCCAATGCTCTCGACTTAGATGAAAATTCATATAGAGCGTTATTAGCCTTTTACCTTTCCGTAATTAATAATCGGGAGAGACCTAAATTTTTCTGGTGGGTTGAACAGGATACTACGGAGACAGATATAAAGAAAAGGGCTTTCCGCATTCGTTTGGATACAATTACCAAACCAAAAGAAGTTTTATTATGGCAAGCAACAAATAAAAACACAAGAGATTTCCGTTTAAGTACTATAGGACTTGGGTGGTCAAGTAGTAAATTGAAGCCATTCTGCGAAGAATGTGGAGGCGACCCTGGCTTTGACCCAGAAGCAATTATTGATAATACTACCAACAATGAAAAGTCGTATAATACAAGTTTAGAAACAATGAATGGGGCAAAGTCCATTCTCGGTAAACTTCAAAATAGTGATAGTCAAAAAGTTCTTTACTTAGAAGGTACTCCTTATCAAATGGGATACCAATATGGTTCCTTGCTTAAGGATGAAATTACCAAATTGGTTCGAAATGAAAACTACTCTGTTTTTACATCGGAAGATGAAAAGTTAGCGGGACAGTTGCAAAAGGATATGCCTTCTCTTTGGAATGAGATTACGCAAGGTATCGCCGATGGCTCTGGTTTACACTACGAACAATTATTAATGGCTCATATTGTATGGTGGAAATCGAGAGCCATAAACAATGAAATAGATAAAACATCTATTGTTTCAATCAATAGTAGTAAAGAGAATAAAGAATTACTACTAACCTTATGGAAACCAAATAATCAAGATGCGTTTATGACTATAGACCCCATAGGGTTACTTACCATGAACATGGTTATCAAAAACACAGGAGAATCAATCTCTATTGTTAATAACACGGCGGAACCATTAGCAAATAATATCAACAAAATTCAATTTGTTATGGATTGGTTAAATACATCCATTCCTACAACAGTTGTTGAATCGAATAATTCAGAGCTTGATTTATTATATGCTAACAAAGATGCTTTCTATGCAATAGATTTGAGTGGCTCAAAAATAAAATCTGTGAGTATTGCGAATCCCACTATAGCTGAAGATAAGAATTGGATGGCAAAATACACACCATCTACCCAAACAATTTCGCTACCATCGGAATATGGCGACTGCAATTCTCTGACAATGGCATCTCTTGTTGATACTATGGCTAATTTCACCATAGGCAAAGACAATACAATGCCGATAAATCAACAAAATGCTTCCGTTCAAATACTGAAAACGAATATTGTAGATAGTGCCAAATCTTATATCTCTGCCGAAGGAGAGGGGGAAGGAGAAGGTGAACCTCCATGTATTTGTGAGTTTGGAGAAAATGAAATTATCCCGTATGTAGGCACTGTTGAAGTACCCAATCAGGGATGGACAGCATTCTTTATTCAAATTCGATTCCCCGGTCCGGAGCCTTATGTGCCAGAACTTAAAGACTTAGATTATGTGTTTAGCACTCGTGTTGTTGTCGTCCCCGATACATATCCCAAACAATAAAATATAAAGAAAATTAATATAAAAAACACGATACAAGATGGATGATATCGTTTACCATTTGATTAAATAGGGGAAACAAAGCATATCCCTTCGGACATATATAAAGGTAAAGAGAAAGGGGGTATATTTGCGATATTATCGTATATCTGCGTCAAACCATTTCAATACAGCCATAATTCCACGGGCTCTGCGGAGCATTGTGGCTTTCAATCCTTTCTGACGCAGTTTTACTTTTGCTTCCTGGCGATTTTTAGCAATAACAACTCCGCCGATAAATGATTTCTCAAAATCACCTTCTGCCCGTATGGCATGATATTCATAAATCGCCATACTATTTGCTCCTTATATTGGGAGTTTTATTTATTCTTTGATTATAGCACAATTATTCTTTTTTGTCTACTTGTTTTTGCTTATCTATTTCCTCTACCCGTTTTAATATTTCTGGTAGTGTTTGCCCAACAGGTCCTTCGATAAATATGTCCGTTACAGACTCCGTAAATGGTGTTCCATGAACATTAAACTCGATAATTGTTGCACCCCATTGTTTCGCAGTATAGGGAAGAGATGCTGCAGGATAAACCTGAGCCGATGTCCCGACAACTAACATAATTTCACAACTTTTGGCTAATGTTTCGCCCATAAATAATGCTTGAGATGGAATAGGCTCGCCAAATAAAACTACATCAGGCTTCATATATCCCCCACACTCACAACGAGGCGCCCCATGATTCCGATGGGATAAACTCATAGGTCTTTTTCGCCAGCAGGCTGTACAGGAAAGCATCTGAGCATTACCATGATATTCAACTACTGTTTTGCTCCCTGCGGAATAATGTAAATTATCAATGTTTTGTGTGATTACTGCTACCAGATGTCCTAATTCCTCTAACCTTGCAAGGGCAATATGGGCAGGATTCGGTTTTGCCTTTGCAATTGTATCTCCAATTTCATAAAACAACTCCCATACCTTATCCGGATTATCCAGAAATGCTTCGTATGTAGCATATTCCTCCGGTGGAAAACGAGACCAAAGGCCACCTTCGCTTCGAAAATCAGGAATTCCACTTTCTACGGAAATTCCGGCACCTGTTACGGCTACTACATTCTTGGAATTAGCAATTAACTCTGCCGATTTTTCAATAAGTTCATTCATTACGGTTCAATCCTTTCTAAACCATGCATATAAGGTCTTAAAACTTCAGGAATGACAACAGAATGGTCGGGTTGTTGATAGTTTTCCAGGATAGCAACAGCAGTTCGCCCAACAGCAAGACCCGAACCATTGAGAGTATGCACAAATTCTGGCTTTTTATCTCGCTTAAAACGAATATTTGCCCTTCGCGCCTGAAAATCTGTGAAATTCGAGCAGGAACTAATTTCACGATAACAATTTTGTCCCGGTAGCCATACTTCCAAATCATAAGTTTTGGAAGCGGAGAAACCTAAATCTCCCGTGCACAGAGTTACTACTTGATAGGGGAGACCTAATAATTGCAAAATATGTTCCGCATCCTTTGTCAATTTTTCTAATTCGTCCCAGGATTCTTCGGGTCGGGTAAATTTAACAAGTTCCACTTTGTTGAACTGGTGCTGTCTTATCATACCCCGCGTATCTTTTCCATACGAACCCGCCTCACTGCGGAAACATGGAGTATATGCTACATATTTTATGGGGAGCATTTCATCAGATAGTATTTCATCACGATGGATATTTGTTACGGGGACCTCCGCCGTCGGAATAAGCCACAAATCAAAGTTTTCTACGCGAAACAAATCCTCTGCGAATTTAGGTAATTGCCCTGTTCCTTGCATGGTAGCGGAATTTACGAGAAATGGTGGCAAAACTTCCTTATAACCATGTTGCGAAGTGTGTACATCTAACATAAAATTAATTAATGCCCGTTCCAGTAATGCCCCGGCACCTGTCGAAAGAGCGAATCTTGTTTTCGCAATTTTTACAGCACGGTCAAAGTCAATTATTTTTAAATATTCTCCCAACTGAACATGGTCCCACGGTTCAAAATCAAATTTTTTAGGTTCTCCCCATTTTCGCTCTATACGATTGTCCGAAGAATCTTTCCCAATAGGAATACTCTCATGGGGTAGGTTAGGAAGTGTTAATAATATCTGTTCCAGTTGCTCATCATACGATTTTAATTCTTCTTCTAATTGGGCAATATTCTGTTTAATTTGGCTCATAGAATTTAACAGTTCATCTACATTCTCTTTTTGCCTCTTTTTTTGAGCAATAGTTTCACCTGTTCGGTTTTGTTCTGCCCGCAATTGTTCGCATTGATATAATTTTTCCCTGCGGATGCGGTCTATTTCCAATAGTTCTTCCAATCGAATTTCTTTACCTCGTTTACCTAAGGATTCCCTAACCTTGTCTGGGTCAGAACGAATAAGTTTGATGTCTATCATAAACAATCCTTTTTGTTCGTTATTATTCTATATCAATTCCTAAAACTCTTAATATTCTTGAGAATTCTTCATTATTAAAATAAGAAACTTCAATTTTCCCTTTTCCAGAATTCCCATGTTTAATATTAACTTTGGTTCCTAATCGTCGGCATAATTGTTGTTCAATTTCTAAAATCTGTATATTTTTTGTCTTTTTAGATGTAAGCGGTTTCTTCTTAGTATCCTCCTTTAAGCGGTTTACCCATTGTTCTGTCTGACGAACGGATAGCCCCCTTTCTATAACCTGTTGAGCAACTTGAACTATAAGTTCCGAATTGGGCAACCCTAATAATGCCCGTGCATGTCCCATTGTCAATGTTCCCTCGATAACCCTATTTTGCACCGCTACCGGAAGTGATAGAAGTCTTAACGCATTGGATATTGTAGAACGGTCTTTACCTATTGTTTCTGACAATTGCTCCTGAGACCAGTTAAATCGTTTCAAAATGGATTGATAGGCTTCGGCTTCTTCAATAGGATTTAAATCTTCCCGCTGTATATTTTCAATCAATCCTAATAAAATGGATTCATCATCAGATATATTCCGACATATCGCCGGGATTTCTTTCAGTCCAGCCAAAATACATGCCCGTAATCTTCGTTCCCCACAAACCAACTCGTACTTATCTTCCGTCTTACGAACAATTACAGGTTCCTGCAATCCATGTTGTTTTATGGAATCGGCTAATTTCTGTAAAGACTCCTCATTAAAAGTTTTCCGTGTCTGAACCTTACTGGGTATAACCTCAGTAGGATTTAATAGAAGTATTTGTTTGTCGGATATTTTTTCCTGTGAGGAGGCAGGATGACCTTCTACCGTTTCCTCTGTTCGTATCGGACCTAATATTGCATCCAAACCTTTTCCTAATGCTTTCTTTTTATTGGGATTCACGGGATATTATCTCCTTTGTTAATGCAATATATGCCTGAGCACCGATAGATTTTCCATCATAATAAATTACAGGTTTCCCAAAACTGGGTGCTTCACTTAAAGTGACATTTCTTGGGACTATCGTCTGAAAAACCTTATTTCCCAGATATTGTTGCACTTCACTAACAACCTGTCGCGAAAGATTGGTATGCTGAAACATAGTTAACAATATTCCCAAAATTTCTAAATTGGGATTAAAATTTTCTCGAATTCGTTTTACCGTTTGCAATAATTCCCCCAATCCTTCCAGTGCGTAATACTCACATTGTAAAGGAACAATTACCTTTTGAGCGGATACCAATCCATTAATGGTTAATAATCCCAGAGCGGGTGGACAGTCTATAATAATATAATCAAACTCTGAAATTATAGGTGCTATGGTCGTCTTTAATCTATATTCCCTATTATCCATCTCAATTAATTCCACTTCTGCCCCTGCTAAGGCACTATTAGAAGGGATTAAATATACATTCCTATATTCTGTATTTTTTATAGCATTCTGTATAGGTAAATCTAAAAGCAAAGCAGAATAAGTTGTATGTTCTAATGTATGTTTGTTAAAACCAAGTCCCTGTGTTGCGTTGCCTTGAGGGTCAAGGTCAATAAGAAGCGTCTTATAACCTTCATTCCCAAGACAAGCAGATATATTCACAGCGCTTGTCGTTTTTCCTACACCGCCTTTTTGATTGGCAAAAGCAATAATGACACCCATAGCCTTATCTTTATAAAAAGGTAAAATCTCGCATTTATTAGATATAATATCAGTTATGGAAATCCTATGACAAAGAAAAACATTTTATCAAACCTTGATAACGAATAGAAAAAGTATGCTTCATCCCTATTTCCCTTATAGAGAACCGTTAAATTTAGGAGGAATCTCCTGTTTCTCCGAACAGATTACTCAGGCGTTAAAAGTGTGGCTAACACCTGAACGAATAGATAAAATTAATCGTGTATTACAAAATAGAACTTATACCATCTTACCTGTTTTAGATGGTTTGTATGACATTGGGAATATGAATGCTGTTCTAAGGACTTCAGAATCCTTTGGCTTTCAAGCAGTGCATATCATCGAAACCAGTGCAAAATACCGTGAAGCAAATCGGGTTGCTCAGGGTGCCGAAAAATGGCTGGATATCTTTCGCTGGAAAAATCCATTGGATTGTATCTCTTATTTGAAAGAAAAAGGATATAAGATTTGTGTTACTTCGCTAGATTCTCAGAAAACAATTAACGAAGTGGATTTTTTAATACCAACAGCTATTATCTTTGGAAATGAACACGAAGGGGTTTCAAAAGAAATTATCCATCAGGCAGACGAAAGTATTATTATCCCGATGTATGGATTTACTCAGAGTTTCAATATATCCGTAGCTGCTTCCATTGCCCTTTATCATGCTTTCCAGAAACGAACGGAACTATTACAATCCAATGGCGATTTATTTGAAGACGAAAAACGAATATTAAAGGCAATTTTCTACTGGAAATCTCTTTCCCGAGCAAAAGAAATTGTATCCCATGCATTAAAAAAAGATTTTATCAAATAATTAGGGTTGAATATTTAGGCTATAAATACGATAAACTATAAGTTTGAAACATAAAATAAATACTGATGGAGGAAAAAATATGTGCCGTTCTTTACTGAATTTGGTTTGTGTACTGTCCCTTGTCCTTATCCTTACCCTTGTTTCAGGTTGTGGAAGTAAACCACAAGGCCCCTCAAATCCTCCTTCCACTACCTCCCAACAAAAACAAGCAGCATCCCCATCTGCTAAAAAAATTAAAGTGGCTTTTATTACCAACAATGCATCGGATTTCTGGAAGATTGCAGAAGCAGGCACAAAAAAAGCCTCTCAGGATTTTGGTGTAGATGTAATTTTCAGAATTCCTTCCGCTGGAACCGCAGAACAGCAGCAACAAATACTACAAGACCTGATTACCTTAGGTGTCGCAGGTATTGCAATTAGCCCCAAAGACCCCGAAAATCAAACAGAGATGCTAAATGAAGCAGCCCAAAAAACAAATCTTATAACCCAGGATAGCGATGCTCCAAATAGTTTAAGGAAATGTTATATTGGAACGAATAATTTTGATGCAGGAGTTGAAGCAGGAAAACTTATACAGGCATGTACACCGCCAGGCTCCAAAATTATTATTTGTGTAGGCACATTAGATGCTCAAAATGCACGAGACCGATTGGAAGGGTTGAAAAAACAAATTGAATCTACAGGGCAACAGATTATAGATATACGCACGGATGAAACAGACCGAGCCAAAGCGATAGCCAATGTTCAGGACGCTTTAGTGCGTTATCCCGATGTTGCGTGTTTTGTCGGACTATGGAGTTATAATGGCCCTGCCATTTTGAATGGTGTTCGTGATTCAGGCAAATTGGGGCAGGTTAAAATTGTTTGTTTTGATGAAGAAGATGAAACACTACAGGGCGTAAAAGATGGATATATTTATGGCACCGTTGTGCAAAGACCCTTTGAATTCGGATACCAATCTGTCCGTATTTTGAAAGAATTGGCAGAAGGAAATACATCCAGTATACCGGAAAATAAACAAATTTTTATTCCAACCTTGTCCGTTACCAAAGAGAATGTGGATTCGTTCTGGTCCGAACTAAAACAAATTTTAGGTAAATCGTAAATGTAATGCAGGATTAAAAAGAATGAGAAAAGCATTAGGTTTAGTTGGTCTTATTATTGTCTTATGTATATTGGCTTATTCGTGGGAATGGTTTCAGTGGTATCGCCATGGTAAAGAGTTAGGAATTTCTTTTTCCAGTAATTTTTTATCTCTTACAAACTTTAAAAATCTATTACCATGGATAGGGTTGTTCGGAATATTAGCATTGGCTCAATCTATAGTTATCATTACGGGTGGAATAGACCTATCCATTGGAAGTGTCGTATGTTTGGTTTCTGTTATTTCCTGTATCCTGATTGATAAAGGGCAGGGCTGGTCCCCATTCCTGATTTTCCCCTTTGCCTTATTTATTTCTGTCCTTATCGGTATATGGCATGGAACACTCATTTCCTACTTTAATATTCAGCCTTTTGTTGTAACCCTTTGTGGTTTGTTTGCATACCGAAGTTTTGCCCGTTTCTTTGCCGGGGATACAACTCAAGGATTTGGAAATGCCTTGCCCAATTGGAAATGGTTGGGGAAAGGGACACTTTTAGATTGGTTTCCTTCTCTTCAACCTTCTGCGGGTGCTCCTTCCTCTACAGCTGCTTTACTCATGGATTTAATTGCCGCTCCTCTGGTTATCATGATAGTTTTTACTATTATCGTGGGTCTTTTTTTACACCTTTCACCTATGGGCAGACATCTTTTTGCTTTAGGTGCTAACGAAGAATCGGCTCGTTTTAGTGGTATTCAGACCCATCGGTTAAAATTATTGGCGTATGTTATTTGCAGTCTGATTGCAGGTATTGGAGGGCTTTTATTTGCTTTTAAGGTAAATTCCGTTCAGCCTTCTGATTTTGGTAGTTTCTACGAATTATATGCAGTTGCAGGAGCCGTTTTAGGAGGATGTAGCCTTCGCGGTGGAACAGGAAATGTAATCGGTGTTATTTTAGGTATTGCTCTTATTATGGTTCTACGCAATCTCGTGAATATTTTAGGTATCCGCAGCGAATTGGAATATGTCGTTATTGGTGGTGCTATTCTGGCAGGTGTTTGTGCGGATGAATTCTTTATGCGACGGTCACAGAAAAAACGGACTATAGAAGCAAAATGAATATGGAAAAAGAATACTATATCTACAAAGGACTTTTAAACAAAATCAAAGAACCACCAACATTAGAAGAACGCGAAAAATGTTCCAGTATTACATTTTACGCAGAAGATTTAATGAAATGGTCTTTAGAGGATGACCCGGGAGAAGAAGAATGGAAAGGTATTCCTGCTAAAAGGGCGATAGAGGAAATAGATGGGGAAAAAATCTTTAGATGGACCGGTGATTTTAGTGGGCTTCGAAGATTAAATTTTTTAGAGGATATAGAAAGACCCAGCTTTTGGGTTCCGTTAAGCACACGAACAAGCTCCGTTCCTCATTTCCCGATTACTCAAAATAGACATCCCATTGTTGAAATATCCTATCGTATGCAATACGGTAAGTGTCTTCCAGCGTGGACATGGCATTATACGACAGGTCAATTTTTTGAATTCCTGGATATGGATTTTAAGTGGGTTACAGTAGCAAGGGCATGGTGTTTTAATAGTTTCCCTAGAAAAATAGAAAACTTTGCTCTTCGTTTATATTCCTTTACAAGAACAAAAGAGACAATGTATATACGCAGTATCCGCTTTCGGGAACCTACGGAAAAAGAAAAAAATTGGCTCAACAAAAAGGATATCTTACAGTTAGGTAATGAAAAACCTATCCATTATCCTGTATTAGATAACTTTTTCCCGATAGGAGCCTATATTAACGCAAATACAGCAAAAAATATGTCCCATCTTTTAAAAATAGACATGGCTTCTTATCTGGATTTATTATTCGAAGATATGTCTTTGCATTACCACAATGTTGCCTTTGTAGAAAAATTTTATGATTTCCTACCGGGTGACCAGGAAGTGCTGTTTGAGACATCCCGAAAACACAATATAAAATTAATCATTTCTTTAGAAGAAGAAACCTTATTCCTTGAACCTACAAAAATAACATCATTTATTAAAGAAAAAGAACACTCCATTAAGAGATATGCCGCCGAAGAAAATTTGTTCGGATGGGTAATTAAAGAGAATCCCTCCGATGCCGAAGTTGATGCTTATATACAAATCAAAAAGAAAATTGAACAAATAGATGAAAAGCACCCTGTTATTTACCTTACCAGAGAAGCCAATGCCTTCCCCTTATATAGCCAATTTTCTTCAATCGCCGGAATAAGCCATTGGAAATCAAAAAATCCGTGGGAATTGGGACAGGTCTTAAAAACACATATAAAATTTATTAATGGACAACATTTATGGGCCATTGGTCCCGCTTTTGTTTTTGGCTCTGGAGCCCCTAAATGGAATTCTGCGCCGGAAATAAGACTTATGATTAATCTGGCAATATCCAGCGGTGCCCGTGGATGGCTGAGTTATACATACCATAATATACCGTTATGGTCAGGAGGTGAATGTCAGCGTTCTTTAACGGGACCATTCCTGACTTTTAGCGATGTATGGCAGGAGTTAGGAGGTAGGTTAGGACGATTTTATTCCCTTGCTTCTTTGGTTATGTCGGCAAAACCTGCAAATCCACCAGATTTCTCTCCTGATATTCAATCACGAAAACATCCCCGTTCCCGATGTCCCGATAATGTTGATATTTTAATCCATACATGGATGAAGGGAGAAAATTTCTGGCTATTTTATCTTGTAAATCAAGACACATCAGAAGTGACAGGAGTAAATATTACTTTTCGTTCTGCTTTGCCTGAACAATATCGTATTTATGATGCCACTCAATTTGTCCGTTCCTATCAATGGGAAGAATTACCCTTGTCTTTCCATCGGGAAATGTTCCCCGGACAGGGACAAATTATGCTAATAGCTACCCCTGAAGAATGTCAGCATTGGGGAAAAATAATTATGCAGCGAATTTTCGATTATATCGAACAGCAGATTGCCATCAATGTAGAATTGCTGAAACCTTATTTGTCTTCTGTGGAAAAAATATCCGACAAGGTAAGGGAACTCAAAGAAAAACAGTCTATGGATAGCTTGCGAAAAATGGTAGAAATAAAAAATCAAGTAATAAATACCATATATTCGACAGAAGATATATACCAGGTACGAGGGAAACTATTTGAGGTGGGCTCTATTTTATGTGCATGTGATGGCGTTTTGTGTCGTTTGTTGAGTGAAGGGAAAAGCACCGTCGTAGAAAAATATAAAGAGGATGTATTAAAGTTAGCAAGCGAGTTTATAGAATATCGCGTAGGCGTTCGTGAAGGAAAAGGGAAAAAATTCATTCCTTATATCGAAAAAACATCAGGACGGCTCTCCACAATCTTACAGGAATTGCGGCAGAATGTAAGTTCTTAGGGATATAAGGCAACGAAAGTTTGTTACCCCTCTAAGTGTTTCCCAATTCTTCTAAAAGCAGGAGCCATGGATAAATAAGCCGACTTATATTCCTGATACCAGAATTCATATTCCTCACTATTTTGTGGATTAGGTTCTACTCGATGTAACTCTTTGATGATGCTTTCACATGCTTCAGAAAGAGATGTAAACATTCCCGCTGAAATACTCGCTAACAAACCAGCACCAAAGGCAGGGCCTTCATCTACATTAATAACCACCATAGGAACTTTACATATATCTGCCATTATTTGTCTCCACAAACTACTTCGTGCTCCTCCTCCCGATATACGAACCTCATTGATGGGTATGCCCATTCCCTTCATAATTTCAACACTATCCCGCATACCCAAGGAAACCCCTTCCAGTACAGCCCTTGCCATTTCTGCTTTTCCATGCATCAAAGACAACCCTATAAAAGCACCTCTTGCATACGGGTCTTTATGAGGAGTGCGTTCCCCCGTTAAATAGGGAAGAAAAATTAGTCCATTCGAGCCAACAGGAACTTTTTTCGCAGCTTCTGTTATGTATTCATAAGCATCAATGCCCGTTTCTTTCGATTTTTCAATCTCTTCTTTACAAAGTTTGTTTCGGAACCATTGCAAAGAACCTCCCGCACTTAACATTACACCCATCACATGCCACGCACCCGGAACAGAATGGCAGAAAGTATGCACCCGCCCTTCCGGGTCTGTATGAACATGTTCCGCAAATGCAAAAACAACACCACTTGTCCCGAGAGAAGCAGAAACAATTCCTGAACGAACAACACCACAACCTACTCCCCCTGCAGCCTGGTCTCCTCCTCCCGCTACAACCACTACATCCGAAGATAAATGAAGTTGCTCAGCAACAGAAGATTTTATTTTACCTGTGACCTCTGTCCCTTCATAAACTTTTGGCAACCACGCAACGGGGATATCCAATTTGTTTAATAATTCTTCATGCCAGCACCGTTTATTTACATTAAAAAGCAATGTTCCCGAAGCATCTGCTACATCCGAAGCAAATTCCCCGGTAAGTTCATAACGGATGTAATCCTTAGGTAACAGAACATGTTTTACTTTTTTATATACCTCAGGAACTTCATCTCGTAACCACAAAATTTTGGGTGCGGTAAATCCTGTCAAAGCAGGATTGGACACCATTTCAAGAAGTTTCTTTTCTCCAACAATTTCAGTAATCTTTTCACACTGCTTTGCTGTTCGCTGGTCACACCACAAAATCGCAGGATATAAAACCTCCCCCTTTTCATCTAAGAAAACAGAACCGTGCATTTGTCCGGTTAAACCAATCGCACGAACTTCCTGCCCATTAATTTTTTGGCAGATTTCGGAAAGCCCATCAAACACAGCCTTCTTCCAGTCCTGAGGATATTGTTCTGCCCAGCCCGGTTTAGGACTATGCAAATCATAAGTTTTTGTAACAGATGCAACTACTTTTCCCTCTTCGTTAATAGCAACCATCTTTGTTCCACTGGTTCCTACATCAATACCAATTACATAACTCATAATCCAATCCCTTTATGTTTTGACTTTTAATTAAGTCTGACTTATCTGATTTGTTAGACAACCAATATATCTGATTGATAACCTATTTATCATAACCAATTACTAAATTTCATGCAAAAAATGAAGATATTAAATACGCTTTAATGCAGTGATAAGTTTCCATGTTGTTTGTTCCCATGTATATTCCACAACTCTCAATTTCCCCAATCGTATCCGCTCTTTTCGTTCCTCAGAAGGAAGATTTATGATACGATGGAGAACCACATTCAAAGAGGATGGATTTTCTGCATGGTAATAAAATGGCAACTCACCGCACCGTTCTTCCATTACAGGAGTTAAAGGCGTTACAACACAAGTCCCTGCTTGCATGGCTTCTATGGGTCTTAAAGCACTACCATCATGAAGGGCTGGATAAACAAATGCAGTTGCATTCTGAAATAAACCTGATAGCGTGCGGTCTGGACATTCCTCTATTCGAAAAACATTATCTCCCCAGTTTGTAGGTTCTTTTGCATGTTTTTTCCCGAGGAGGACTATTGTGTGAGGAATTTCTTTACAAAAATATTGCAACACCTCCAATGTCTCTGGCAGATGATGAATAGTTGCATCATCTATAACAGAAACCAGATAAGGTGGGGCTATCAAGGAGGGTGCTGATTGAGAAAGTATCGGCTCTACACCGGCAGATAAGGCGACGATTTTGTTCAAAGGGATTTTCCACACATCCAGACAACTTCGCCGTGTATATTCGGATGCAGTTAACCATAAGGGACTTTCATGAAATATCCTTTTTACATCACGCTTGCGGAAAAAATCTTCTTTCAATATTCCCCGATACCAGTTTTCTGTGTGAACAATCAAGGGGATACAGGGTGCACATGTAATAAAATGGGCTGTTTCCAGAGGTGTAATGACAACATCCATTTTAAATTTTCGAATAAGTGGGTCTAATATCGAACCCCGAATTGAAAAGGAAGAAAAAAAACCTTCTTGTTTGCTGGTTTCTGTAATAACAGGCCAACCTGCCCACTTTTCATATCCAAACTCTTTATTAAAAAAAACAAAAAAATCTGTTGTTTCTTGTAATTGTCGGGCATGGGAGAGCGATTTATATAAGAACCGACAAAAGAGGTCATCGGGCTCAAACTCTTCAGAAGCAAATAAATTAATCCCTATTTTCATGAAGTCCCTCTTTTATTTTACCTTGATGTAAAAGAATTCCATTTATCCATTCTGTGCCCATCTCATTAGAACAGAAGCGACCTCTGTTCTTGTAAACTCTTGTGGCAGAATTTCTCCTTTCTTCAACATTTCGCGAACCTTTGTCCCGCTTAATACCACATGATTGCTGGTATCATGCGGGCAGGTCTTGATAGATGCCATATTACCACAAGCCCGACAGTAAAATGTATGGTCGAAAAATAGAGGTGTAATTTTTAACTCTTCAGGATTAAAATTATCAAAAATCTTTTGCGCATCGTAAGTACCGTAATAATTACCAACTCCTGCATGGTCTCTTCCCACAATAAAATGTGTGCAACCATAATTCTTACGGACAATAGCGTGCATAATCGCTTCTTTGGGTCCTGCATATCTCATATTCACAGGCATAATACTCAATAAGATATGGTCTTTGGGATAATAATTCTCAATCAATGCTTTATAACATTCCATTCGGACACTTCCCGGTATGTCATCACTTTTTGTAGTTCCCATTAGAGGATGAATAAGGAGACCATCGCATATTTCCAGGGCACATTTTGTAAGGTATTCATGGGCTCTATGTATAGGATTTCTTGTCTGAAAAGCAACAATTCGTTTCCATCCCCGTTTTTCAAAAATAGCACGCGTTTGTTGAGGAGGTAAGTTATATTCTTCAAATTCATTCACCTTTTTATCAAAAACCTCTACAGGACCTGCAATAAATACATCCCCTAAACTATAAGTCCTTTTCACACCAGGATGTTGTTCGTCTGTAGTACTGTATACTTTTTCCGCGAGATATTTTTTATCCAATTGAAATTTTTCTTGAACTGTTATAGTCCCAACCAATCCATTTTCGGAACTATACAAGCCAACAACTTCACCTATTTCAATAGTTTCTGCTTTATCAGACGGCACATCTAAAAGAATAGGAATAGTCCATGGGATTGTCTTGCGAATATGCATGGTTTCCAAACTCGACAATGCTTCCTCTTCACCCATAAAACCTTCCAGAGGACTAAATATCCCTTTGGCAATACAGTCTAAGTCAAAAGATAAATATTCGTCCAATATTATTTGCTTTAATTTTTTTGCCTCATCTATCTTTTTTTGCTTTTCATCTGCGGGAACAAAACGATTAACTAACTTCCCACCATGTGGTTCAATAGCCATAATAAATCCTTTTTGTTGTGAAAGAAAATTGAGAATTTGCTTGCTAAATTATACTTTAACTATACACAGATTTTCGAAAATATGATTTTAAAACTACAAAATAAAAAAGAAATACAAATACTCTTGCTTGCACAGAAAATAAAGACAAAAAATCAAGATAGGACTTGACTATTATTAAGTTTTTTATGAAAAATATCTTAATTTAAAATAGGTTTTATTCAAAAAATAATTTTGCCTAAAATTTTATTTGCCGGTCTTTCTGGGAAGTATAGTTACTTCATCGAAGAGGTTGCCGTTGTCATCAATAGCCTGTGCTTTCAGTTCGTTTGCATTTATTTCAACATACCAGAAATGCCGTTTACTATCGGCTTTTTCGAGATAGCCCAGCGAAAAGTTTTCTATAGTTCTCGGGTTTACTCCAAAACAACCATCGCCTAAATATACAGTTCCACCTTCGACCACCTGTCCATTTCGCATAGGTTTTGTGCGTTTGAATGTGTGGTCATGATTTTCAAAGCATACATTGACTTTATATTCATCAAAAAGAGGTAGCCAGAGTTTCCTTTCTTCCACAGATACTTCTCCATCAAAAGAACGATGACTGGGATAAAGAGGCACATGGTATACTAGGATTATATAGGGATAATTTATTGAAGACTGTAAAGTAGATTTTAGCCATTCAACCTGTTCAGATATAGGTGTAATATGACTTGAATCTAAAACGATGAGGGAAAGATAGGGACTGAAAGCCCTTGAAAAGAAGGTTTTTCCTCCCTGAGCAAAATAACCAAAATAGAAAGGTGCACGTTCTTCTTGAGGTAATGAAGCGTCTTTTTTGTTTACCTCATGATTCCCAATACCTGCCACCACAGGGATAAGACATCCTTCACTGGTTTCCATATTCTTTTCCCAGTTATTAAACCATATATCCCAAATCCAATCATTTTTAGGGTCTCCATTAGCATAGGCTATATCTCCACCAATAACCAAAAACTGAGGGTCTTTTCTCGCGGCATAGGAAAGGAGGCGAGGTGCAGCTGGAAGTATTCCCATATCCCCTCCAATAACAAACCGAAGCGTTGAGCCATCATTAGGTATTGTACGGAATTTGTATTCTTTCGAGTATTTCCCTTGAAATGTTTTAAGAGTGAAATAATATAAAGCCCCAGGAGTTAAATTCGTTAACTCAAAAGTATGGACATTCCGTTGAGGTTCTACCTCCGGTATCGTTTTAGAGACACCATTTACCTGATATTGATACGATTGTGGATTTTTTGCACAACTTTTGTCTCCGTAAAGCACCTCTACAGGGTAATCTTTGCCTATAGATTGAACATTGATGGTCATTGTAGTATGGGGGTCTCCCTGCCATGTTAAATAAACATGTGTCGAATGAAGAGCACATCCTTCTAAGAAGTAAAATAAAGATATTAGGACTATCGGAAAAACAATAAACTTGACGGATAGAATTCGTTTCATAAAGGTATTTCCTTCTATTGATTGTTTTTTATTTGTAATAAAAATAATTTGATTTATCCCTGTTAGCAATAACAATTTTATAATATAATTTATTTACAGAGAAAATTTGGGTTAGTGATTTATGTTTTTGGATAAGGAGGATATGTTTTAATTCTTTCATCACAAATAGGTTTCCCCATAGTAAAAAAATACAATGGATTTACTAAAACCTTCTCTCTTTGGTTCCCTTCCATTATTCTAATAATTTCATCATCAAAAAAACAACCAATACCTGTTCCTCTTAAATTAAAAATTTCAGATTCAAGATAAAGCCATTGTCCCCAGAAACCTGCTTCCCAATGAAGTGGAGCATAGGGAAACCCATTGTAATTTTTTAGTTCCTCCTCTAAATCTGTAAATATACATGTGCACAATACCCCATCATGGGCTATTTCCTGTCCGCAACAGAGGTGCCCTGCTATCCGACGCATATCCCCTTCCTGACATAAGAAAAGCGGTAAATTATCCTCATTTTCTACCTTACTTACTTCTTTAAAGTATGAAGGAATTAATTTTTCAAAATGTCCTTGGCATAGCGGATATAGGTAAATTCCCGGTGTAAGATGTTCTACATGGTGAACAAAAAATAATAAAGAAGTTCGTGGAGCCAGAGGAATAATTTTTCTCAGTAATTGATGAGAGATATAGTTTATCCCCTTTAATATCTGGAAGAAGTCCTTTTGTTTTAACATAGCATTTATATCCAAAGCATGAGCACTCCTTCTTTGTTTGAACAAATCAAAACTTGGAGGAGAAGGAGTAAAAGTAGATATATGCGGCAAGTATTTATCTTTATATTCAGACAAAGTAGGGGCTTTTATGAAGGATGAATAAAATTCTTCGGAACTTTCTATTATGGCGGAAGAGACTTCTTCGATAATATCCCAATCTGTTGTTTGAGGACTTATCTTTTCAGGAATTCCAAACCATTCATCAAAAAGAATAGGATTTTTTATTGCAAATGATAGTTGCTTTTCCTGTTTTATATTGTTAGGTGAAACCATGAGAAGGATTTGAGGAAATTCTTTTTCTACATGGGTATACTCAGGGCGATTTAATCCAAGGGAGATAGACAGGTTTTGCAGGCTTATTCCTATATAATGGATATTCCATCCAAGGGATAGAGCAGAGAAAGTAAGGCATGCAATGGCATGGCCTGTGTCTAATAGACAATACCGAAAGGCTCGTTCCCCATATTTCCATGCTTCACGCCAGATAATTGAAGTAAGAGCAACAAAAAAACAAGGATACTCCGCAAAAGATGTTAGCCCTTGTTTTTCCCAGTTATTTTGGGTCATTATGGCTCTCTTCTCTAACTTATGTTCTGACGGGTCATAATGTAGAAGAAGAGAGTGGTTGTTATTAAGTAATTGAAGGGGAAAAATAAGGTATGCCTCTGTGGGATGTAGATTTCCACTTGAAGGATTACATCGAACTGCCCAACGAGAATCACGATATTCTTTCCATGCGGATATTCCTAAAGAGTGCAGTAAAAAATGAGATATAGTTTCTATATGAATAGACTGTGGAATAATATGTTCGGATTGAAATAAGGCTTCATGAAAGGGTGGAGAGAATTTTACAGGTAAAATGGGAAGATGAATTGGTTCTGCCCCTTGAAATTTTCGAAAAGGGTTGGGTTCATTATCCCAATCTAAATAACCTAACGAACGAGCATAACGGTAGGGTCTATGTTTCGTTTGCTTGTGGTAATTGTATATAATTTCCTTACTTGATTTCATTGATTTGTCTACCCAATCATTTTTACTTTTTATTATACAATAGGGAGATAAAAATAAATTTAAAAGAAAGAGAAATGATATGAAAAACATTCTAATGATTAGTAGTTGTGTATTACTTGTGTTGGCAAATGCATTTTCTGCCGAAAGAGAAACTGTTCAGGTATGGATGAGCTCTGAAGATGGAAAATATTTATTAACGGAACAGACAGTTCAAACAGAAAAACCTAAAAAGACGAAAGATTTTTTGATTGAGATAAACCCGGAGGAAAGGTATCAAACCGTATTAGGTATGGGAGGCTCATTAGAACATGCTACTTGCTCCAATTTGATGAAATTAGCACCTGATAAAAGAAAAGAAGTTATTACAAAACTGGTTGACCCGGAAAAAGGTATAGGGATGAATCTTATGCGCCTATGTATAGGCACATCAGATTTTGTCGAAGAGCCTTATTATTCCTATAACGATTGCCCCGACGGAGAAACAGACCCGGAACTAATCCGCTTTTCGATTGATAAAGACCGTGCGTATGTAATCCCGATAATAAAAATGGTGCAGGAAAAAAATCCTGATATGCTTTTCTTCGCTTCACCGTGGAGCCCACCAGGATGGATGAAAGATACAAAAACGATGAATGGAGGTATTTTATTAAAAGAATACTATCCTGCTTATGCCAATTATCTTAAAAAATTTATTGAATCTTATACGGCGGAAGGAATTCCTATCTACGCTATTACGGTGCAAAATGAACCACAAATGAATGATAAAGATTATCCGACCTGTCTCTGGACTGCTGAACAGCAAAGGGATTTTATTCGTGATTTCTTAGGTCCTTGTTTTGAAAAGACAGGGATTACAACAAAAATATGGTGTTGGGACCATAATTGGAATTATTTAGATTTCCCTCGTGCTATTTTTACAGATGTTAATGCCTCTAAATATGTAGAGGGAACGGGTTTCCATTTATATGAAGGCAGAGTAGATGCTCAAAGTGTTTTGCATGACGAATTTCCCGATAAACATATTTATTTTACAGAAGGTTCTACATTTTTATCCCGTGGTGCCGTTAAAATCATTGAAATATTCCGAAATTGGTCGCGCTCATATAATTTATGGGTTATATGTTTGGATTGGCAAAGAAAACCCAATCGCGGTCCTCATCATGCCAGCCCCACAATGATTGTATTAAAGGAAGATAATACGATTGAGTACCGATATGATTATTATATGTATGGACAATTTATGAAGTTTGTAAAGCGGGGTGCTTATCGTATTTCTTCTACTTCCGGTGACCGTTATTTTAACAATGTAGCGTTTCTTAATCCAGATGGAAGTATTGTTTTAGTGATAGCCAACGCAGAAACGCAAGAAAAAAAGGTTGCAGTTCGTTGCAAGGATAAATACTTTCGTTTGGAAATTCCATCAAAGACGGTTATTACATGTTTAATAAAATAGGTGAAAGATTTATATGTTAACGGAAAAAACTGTGAAATCACTTTTTGTCGTTATGCTTTTGATAAGTATATTTTTTGTGATTTCGTTTTCGAGGGCACATATACACATTTTGATGGCAGTTCAAAATTTTGTATATGCAGATGAAAAACAAACAAATTCTATCCCGTCAATAGTTCAAAAATGGGGATATGCTTCGCTGGACGAATTGATAAAAGCAGGAGATATTTACGCTCTGTTATATTGTTCTTCAGAGAAAAATGTAATTTCTCCGGAAGAAAAAAATAAATATTATTTAATGTCTGCTGGGTTGGGTTTCCCATATATGTCAGATATCTGGATTTCATGGGGTAGTGATATTTTTACTACCGACGAAAAAGGGAATAGCGCACTTCATCTGGCTTCATCTGCACAAAGTGTATATTTAGTAGAACATCTTATTAATCTTGGGTTGAACCCTAATTCACGGAACAAAGAAAATTACTCACCCTTCCATATTTGTGCAGAATACGGAACTGCAGATGTTGCGCGGATGTTAATCATGAAAGGAGCAAATCCTATTTTACCCTTAGTCCCGGATGGAAGTGTTTATAGTAGCCCTTGTTTGTTAGCAGGAAAGAAGAAAAACTTTGGAGTAATTCGTGTATTGAGAGCCTTTGATGCTCATTACTCATTATCACACGCTATTAGTTTTGGAGATATTGAAACCATAGATGTATATTTGAAAGAACATCCTGAATGGCTCGTTTCTGCCCCAACTCGCTATTCGACCCCTCCTGTAATTGATGCAGTAGCCTCGAATCAAAAAGAGGTATTGCTGTATCTACTCCAACGAGGAGCAAGTTTGGAAGCATCAACAATTGAGGGAATCAAACCTTTAGGTGTCGCAATATTACATAAGAATAAAGATATGATACGGCTTTTGATAGATTTAGGAATAAATGTTAATGGTTTAGGCACTGTCGGGAAAGATACTTATCCTATTGAATATGCAATAGAAAAATCGGATGTGGACATAGTTAAGTTCTTACTGGATTTGGGAGCAGATGTAAACTGTGTAAATGTCATGTGTAATTCCGAGTCGCCCTTACATTTTGCTGTTGAACTAAAAAAGAAAGAAATTGTCCAACTTTTGGTAGAAAGGGGAGCCAATCTTAATTTGCGAAATAAAGATGGAAAATCGCCTCTTTTTATAGCTGTGGAAATAGGCGAAAGGGAAATAGCAGAATATTTGATACAACAAGGGGCTGACCTTGAAATCACAGACCGTTCAAGATATACCCCGTTGTTTATTGCGGTTGAAAAGAAAAATGAAGAAATGGCGAAATGGCTTGTTGAAAAAGGAGCCAATATTCAAGCGCGGAACAAAGATGGTAAGACAGTTTTACATCTTGCTTCATCATTGGGATTAATTCCTTTAATGGAATTATTCCTGATGAAAGGAATGGGTATAAATGAAACAGACCGTTTTGGAAATACTCCTTTATATTCAGCAATAGAAGCAAAGCAGCAGAAAGCTGTGGAATTTCTGGTTCAACAGGGAGCTGATATGAATTTTGTAAATACAGTCGGGAAAACGCCTTTGTTCGTTGCTGTGGAAGTGGATAGTCTTACTATGGCGAAATACCTTGTTGAACATGGAGCCAAAACAGATGTGATTGACCGTGAACAACGAACGCTCATTCATGTTGGAGCATGCTCCGAAAATTCAGAAATGATTCGTTGGCTGGAAGGATTTGGACTGGATTTATTCGCAATAGATAATAAAGGTAATTCTGCCCTTCATTATGCTTGTCAAAGTGGTGCTGTGGATACAGTAATATGGCTCGTGGGTAAAAAATTACCTATGAATGAACTGAATAAAGACGGTTATGCCCCCATTCATCTGGCTTGCCAGAGAGGACACATAATGATAGTAAAAGAGCTAATTGATTTAGGAGTTGATTATAAAAAACTTTCCCAAACAGGACAGTCTGCAATTCATCTTTGCGCTGCCAGAGGGCATTGGGGTCCTGCTCAAATCTTAATTTTAAAAGGCGTTGACCCCAATCTACCAGATAATTCTGGTAATACACCTCTTCATCATGCATGTATGAATGGACAAGAGCGTTTTGTGCAACTTATCCTTACGAAACGAGCAGAAATATGTGTCCGTAATAATTCGGGAAAAACTCCTCTGGATGAAGCCCGAGAACGACTGGATAAAACAGTCCCGATTGCAGGGGCAACGATGTCTCAAATTCGTTTATTTGAAGGATTGCAAGGGGTTGTTCGTTTATTCTATGCGGTTATCTGTGAAGAATATTTGCGAAGAATTGAGCAAAATGATATAGAAGGACTTAAAAAACTTGTTGAATATTATCCCGATTTTAAAGAAGTTTTTTATTTCGGCAAAGCACCAATTCATAGAGCCATAATGAAACATTCCCTCGAAATGGTATCCACTCTGACCCATTGTAAAGTTGACCTGAATGTAAAAGAGTTGGGAATTGATGGCTTTACTCCACTTCATCGTGCCGTTCAAGAAAGACAGATTAACATTGTAGATATTCTACTTAAAGCAGGTGCTGATATGGACGCCAGAGATACTAAGGGTAGAACGCCTCAGGAACTTGCAGAAGCCTTAAATTACCCTGAAATTGCAGAATATATTAAGTCGTATCGCTCAAAATTGGGAGAGAAATCTGAAGAAAAACAGTAACTGTATAAGTTTAGGAAGGTATTTAGATGGTTGAGCGTTTGACAGATTATAGCCGTCTTGCTATTCATACAATGACATTTAAGCCATTAAAACTGTCCCAAATTGTAAAATTATTTCAAAACGAAGGAGTTCCCGGAATAACCGTTTGGCGGGAGCATATTCACGATACGGGATTAAAAGAGAGTAAAGAAATTTTAAAAGATAGCGGATTAAAAATAGTCAGTTTATGCCGCGGAGGTTTTTTCCCGAGTTCCAGTGCTCAAGAACGAGAACGGGCATGTCTGGAGAATATGAAAGCGATAGACGAAGCTCATGAAATAGGTGCCCCATTGGTGGTGTTGGTGTGCGGAGCAGAACCTCGTTTGCCCCTACAAGAAGCCAGACAGCATATTCTGGATGGAATACAAAAAATATTGCCTCATGCAAAATCAGCACAGGTTTGTTTAGGAATAGAACCGCTACATCCTATGTATGCAGATAATCGTTCAGCCATAAATACGATGGAACAAGCAAATAATGCTGTGAGTGCATTACACTCAGAATGGGTCGGTATCGTTCTGGATGTCTATCATATATGGTGGGAAGCCTGTTTACAATCGGAAATTATGCGAGCAGGTCGGAAAATTATGGCATTTCATGTGTCTGATTGGAAAACACCCACTAACCATATATTAACTGACCGTGGATTAATGGGTGAAGGATGTATCAACATTCGGCAAATTCGGGCGTGGGCTGAACAGGCAGGTTTTCGAGGTTTTATTGAGGTGGAAATTTTTTCGGAGCGATATTGGAAAGAAGAGCCAAAACAATATATCCAGCAGATAAAAGATGCTTATTTAAGATATGTTTAAGTTATTCCCACGGTATAATGCGTAAATCGCAACTCAATTTCTCAAATATTTCATTAAAAATAGAAACAAAGCTGTTTACTATAGCGTAGAGCAAATAACCTAAATCTTCAATATATTTCAATGGTATAGGTTGGTAAGTGCGCACTTACTTTTCTCCATTACTTTACATTGTTTTCTGTTTTTAATATAGTAAAACAATGTAAAAAATGTCAATTTGCCTTTCGACTTGAATTGCTATTCATTCCCACCAATGTCAATTTGTCCTAAATCAACATTGATACCAAGAACACCCAGAAAATCCTGAACCGCTTTAAGAATAGCATTTACAAAAGTCTCGATACCTTCTAACAGAATGTTCAGCATACTATTCACCTCCTTTCAATTGTGTTGCTTAATCATCTAAATAGTTATTACAAGCAAGACAATGGTTTTGTTACAGGTTGGATAACCAGAAGTTATTTTTTTATTAGCCAGAGTAGCGTCTCGATATGTGGCGTGTGGGGAAAAAAATCGTAGGCTTTACTACGAATGCAGGTATAGTGTTCTAACAAAAAAGGTAATTCTTTAGTAAGTGCATTGGGATTACAGGACACATAAAAGAGATGAGAAGGTCCCCACTGGATAAGTTTTTTTATAACATTTTCGGTTAATCCTTCACGAGGAGGGTCAACAATAACAAGGGTATCCTGTGTAAGAGCTTTGTCTAAAAACTTTATTTTTTCTGAGAGGAATTTGCGGACAGTATTAAGTTCAAAACGCACATTTTTAATGTTGTTTAATTGTAAATTCTTTTTTCCATCTTCAAGGGAAGATGGAATACAATCCACCGAATGAATTTCCTGAACAAGTCGGGATAAAAGAATTGAAAAGGTTCCCATTCCTCCGTAGAGGTCATATACATAAGAAGGAGAAATCTCTTTTGTCCAATTATATACCTGAGAAAACATATTTTCTGCGGAAAGTGTATTTGCCTGGAAAAAACTGGAAGGAGAAATCTGGAAGGTATGTTCCTGCTTATTCCCTTCCGAATGTAAAATAATTTTTTCGTGAATGTGAGGTTCACCGTCTATTAAATGCCATTTATCTGCTTGCGAAACCTCCGCAGTTCGCGTATAAAGCCCTACATATAAACTTTTATAAGGGAAATATTGGCAGAGCCAATCAATCAAAGAATTCCAGTTTAAATCTATATCTCGGCTCAAAATACCAATCATTCTTTCCCCGGTTCTTTTTCCCTGACGCAATAAAAGAGCATGTAAAATACCGTTCCCTGTTCGTCGGTCATAAGCCTCATAATGATTTTCTTTTCTCCATTGCGTAATAGCGTATATGAGATTTGGCAATTCGGAAGGTCCAATAAGGCAATCCTCTAATGGAAAAGTATCATACCATCGTTTATACCTTTTAAAGCCCAATACGGTATCTCTCTTTATATCTTTTGGGGGTGGTTTTTCAAAATATTCCGGTGAAAATACAGGGTCTATTTTATTACGATAATGCCAGATTTCAGGTGAAGGTTGAATAAGAATGGGAGATGAAATAAATCCTTTCAGGAGTTCTGAAATATTCTCTTCTTTCTTTTTTAATTGATTTTCATAATCAACATTTTGATATTCACATCCACCACATATTCCAAAGTGAGGGCAGATGTTTGTAATTGCTTGTTCTGTCATAGTTCCTTTACTCTGTTTTTTCAAGAATACAAATAAGGGATAAGCCTATAGGTAAGGAAAATTTGCGGACCCATCTATTTTCCACAGAAACAAACCATTTTAAGGGTATTTCAATGAAAGTAGGAACAGGTGGGAAGCCTTCATAATTTTGTGATGGATTAAACAAGTCTTTTATTTTACGCAGTATGGCAAAAGGAATACCCGGAGTATTCCAATAAGTCAATTTTTTTATCTTGAAATGAGAAGTTTCGGCAAGATATTTAAGTTGTTTTTTAGTATATCGGCGAAAATGTTTGTTCCATCGGTCCCACGAAGAAAAAAGGCAAGGATAAGCAGGAACGGTAATTACAATATATCCCCCTTTTTTTAATACACGAGAACACTCCCGAATTGTTAAACTATGGTCCTTGATATGTTCCAGAACATCGGTCATAACGATAAGGTCAATAACTTCATCTCTAATGGGTATCCCTTCTCCGCTATTACTAACAAAAGAATCTATTATCCCAGATTCCTTTGTATAATAAACGGCAGAAGGTTCAAAGTCCGTACTGATTATTTTATATCCGAGTTGTTGAAGTTCACAGGATAATCGTCCTCCCCCACAACCAATTTCTAAAACAGAATCATTTTTTCTAATAAGGGACTGTATAAAATAGGTGATGAGTTCTCTTTTTAAGATAAACCACCAGTAGTTTTTTTCTGTTTCATGATGGATAGTAATCCATTTATTACTTTTTTCTTTGTCGGTGGTTGGGTTCACAAAATAGCCTTATATTAGCCCTATATTATAAAGGCAGTGAAGTATCGGGGAAATTATCCATAATCCGTTTTTCACGCATTTGTTTAAGTGCCTCTATGGCATGCGTTAACGGAACAGTAAGTTGCTCTTTTACAGCGTATCTTCTCCATGTAATCGTTTGGTCTTGCTTTTCGCGTTCTCCTAATACCCAGATATTCGGAATTTTACGCACAACCGCATTGCGTATTTTCTTATTAAATGTCTCAGAACTATCATCAATCTCAATACGGAATAATTGCTTGTGTAATTCTTCTTTAATTGTGGAAGCATATTCCAACAAAGCCGGGTTTACTGGAACTAACATAATCTGGGTTGGGGATAGCCATGTCGGGAAAGCACCTCCATAGAATTCAATCAGGAATGAAATAATGCGTTCATGAGTGCTAAGGGGGGCTCTATGAACAATAAAGGGGCGTTTGGGCTGTCCATCTCGGTCTATAAAAGTTAAATCAAATCGTTCCGCCATTACAAAGTCAAGTTGACATGTAGATACTGTTTCTTCTCGACCCATAAGATTTTTTACCTGAACATCTACCTTAGGACCATAGAAAGCCGCTTCCCCTTTTTCTTCTTCATATTGTATTCCCAAATTGTTTAATACCTGACGAACCATATCCTCACTACGGTTCCACAATTCTTCATCCGAAACAAATTTATCACTATTAGGGTCATGCAGAGACAATCGGACACGGAAATTGCCCAATCTAAGGTGTTGATAGTAATTATTATACATTTGCATTACAGCCACAAATTCGCTTTCCACCTGTTCAGGGGCACAATAAATATGAGCATCGTTCATACACATGGCTCGCACACGAAGCAGACCAGAAAGAGACCCATGTTTTTCATATCGAAATACATTTCCGTATTCCGCTAATCGAAGGGGCAAATCACGATAACTGCGTATTCGGGAAGCATAAATTTTATGATGATGAGGACAATTCATGGGACGAAGATAATATTGGTCGTTTTCGTCTAATGTCATAGGTGGATACATGCTTTCTGCATAATAAGGAAGGTGACCAGAACGGTAATACAAATCTGCTCGTGTTATACAGGGAGTAGAAACCCTTAAAAAACCTGCTTTAAATTCCTCTTCTTTTGCCCACTTTTCCAACTCTTCACGAATAACGGTTCCATTAGGTGTCCATAAAGGAAGTCCAACTCCTACTTCGTTATCCTGAATGAATAAATCCAATTCTTCGCCTAATTTCCGATGGTCCCGTTCCATAGCCAACTGACGGCGATGAAGAAAATCCTCTAATTCTTCTTGGGTAGGAAATGCAAACCCATAAATACGGGTTAACATAGGATTTTTCTCATCTCCACGCCAATAACTACCCGAGATACGGTCTAATTTAAAACCATCTTTCGGAAGTTCTCCTGTGTTATTGACATGAGGTCCTTCACACATATCGGTAAAGGGCCCATGTTGATAAAAAGAAAGTCCGCGAGGGTCTATTTCCCCTTTTTCCGCTAATTCTTTTGCATATTCTACTTTATAGTTTTGACCCCTTTGTTCCAGAAATTTAATGGCATCTTCTATTTTCAAAAACTTTTGTTCAAAAGTATATTTATCTTTAATAATTTTTCGCATTCTTTTTTCAAGTTCAGGCAAATCTGATTCGCCAATAGGATTGCCATTAAAATCAAAATCATAATAAAAACCATTTTCCACAGGAGGACCAAACGCCAATTTTGCATCCGGTCTGATTTCTAAAACAGCATGTGCCAATACATGTGCTAACGAATGCCGTATTTTATATAAATATTCCTGTTGTTCAACCTCTTCTTTATTCATGATAAAAAACCTTCATTTAAGTTAAATTTTGTGGAAATTTGTATATATTTTAATTCATATCCTCTATAGTTGGCAACGATAGAAATTTTTTAAACGCCTTCACAGATAATTCTTAATATCTCTTCTAAACAAAAATTTCCCTGTGTAAATGTAAAAACACGAGGTCCGAGGGGAGACCATACCTTGGGGTCTGTGGAACAAAAAAGAACAATAGTTTTTACTCCCAATGCCCCGGCAAGATGAGAAATACCACTGTCATTGCCTATATAGGCACTTGCACCTGCAATATATTCTGCCAATTGGGTGAGTTGTTCTATTTGAAGTGTTGGAATTTTTCGAGATAGGGTTAATTTTTTTTCTGCAGGTCCTAAACACCAACGAACCTTAAAATGTTTATTAAGCAATTGTTCTGTAATCTCTATAAAGAAATCTATTGGGTAATTTTTCTCTTTGCTCCCACTACCCGGATGAATGATAACTTCGTTGTGTATCTTTTTAGGAGAAATAGGTAAAACAAAATCTTTTATAGATGGAAATCCAAAACATTGGAGATAGTAAGTTGAAGCGTGCTTTTTCCAGTTATTGGGAGGTTTACCCGAAAAATGATAGGAAGATGGGACACCAATAGATTTGGCTTTTTGCACTAAAGATTCCCCATCCTGAAAAAAGAAATAAACGGTATCAAATTGTATCAGAAAATCACATAGTTTGTTGGATGGTGTTGAAAAAATAGAAGTGAAATCAATGGTATCCGCATCATATATTTCTTCTATCCAGCCAGCCTGTTTTAATAAAGCCATCCGTTCCGGATAGCCTACCACATGGATAACTCCATTTTTTGATAATTTCTGAATTGCTGGAGCAAGTAATATTGTGTCACCAATGGCTCCAAAAAAGACGATTAATTTTTTCATCATACAGGTAATATAAATTTTACTGGTTTGTTAAATAGTTATAATATATTATATATATAAAGACTAAAAACAATAAGGGCAATGTTTCTAAAGGAGTATGGATATGGAAAAGAATTTTGCTATAGAGATTGAAGTCAATGAAGCAGAAAGGAAAAACTATATTGAGAAACTGCGGAATTTGTTCTTAGGCAAAGGCTTTATTGTTGAGCGTGAATGGGAAGATAATATTGAACTAATTCGTCCTGTATCTCGTGGACAAAAAGGCGAAGTATTCATATATCCCTGGATAGATAAAATCTATATCGAGGGGAAAAGTGGTAGCGTTATTGTTAATTGCTCTATAAAAAATTATGTATGGATTCGGAATCTTATCCTATTCGGTTCTCCAATTGTAGATGTTTTCTTTCTATTGTTTTTGTTCTATTCTATTCCTAATTACAAAATGATAATTATCATCGCATTTTTTTTAATTTTCTCAAATATCACCGCATATTTTGTTTTTGATAAACAATTTAAGAATATGATGTCCTCTTTATCGGAAGAAATACAAAATCTGAATTAATAAGAAGTATTATTGAAGGAAATAAAACAATATGGTAGATTTTTGTGAGAGAGTATTACATTTGTTTAGAGAAATACATCCTTTGGACCGTGTTCCGCGTGCAGGATTTTTATTACGAGGTGTATCTATCCCAGAATCCGTCTCTGCACATAGCCATTTTTTAAGTTTGCTGGCATTGTTAGTTATTGAAGAATACCCCGGACATTGGGATGGGGAGAAAGTTCTGACAATGGCTATAATTCATGATTTGGCGGAAGCAAAAATGATGGATATGCCCATGCCTATTACACAGAAATATTTCTCAAGGGAAAAGTTGCAAGCAGAGCAAGCAGTATTTGATAAGTTAATGGAAAGTTTTTCTTCAAAGTATTCAGAATTACATCGTGAGTTTCATGAGGTATCGTCTCCAGAAGCAAAATTAGTGAGGGGATTAGATAAAGTGCAAATGATGTTGAAGGTATTAAACTACGAGAGAGAACATCAGGGAGATTTAACAGAATTTTGGAACAATCCGAAAAATTTTAATGATTATGGCGTAGAAGTAACCCGACAACTTTTTAGAACAATATGTGAACATGCAGGTAAAAAATTGCCAACGGAGAATAGTTCATAACCTATGTAAGAGCAAACTTTTTTAGTGAAACCACCTTCTCAAGCCCATGCGAGAAAGATAAATAGGAATGATTTGTAATTGAGGATTAAATTCCGCTAATGCCTTTTTAAAATTCCTCTTATTTTTATTGTGTTCATCAAAGAGTAATGTCAAAGACCCTCCTTCTCCACCGGCCCCATTTACTTTCCAGCCTATAGCACCGTGTTGTTTGGCTAAATAAATAACTTCCTGGGCTGTATTCGATACTAATGCTGGATGTAGAGCCATCTGCCCTTCTGTATTTTGTATCATAGCCCTTGCAAAAGAATTGAAATCACCTTCTAATAAAGCGTCTTTACCTATATGAGCAGAGTTCCTTAATATATCCAGAACACTTTTATCACTGTTGGGTTGTTCCAATCGCGTTATAACCTGTTTATGAACATTACTGGAAGAATGGGTTTTACCAAGGTAAACCAACATGAGCCGACGCTCTAATTCCCACCATATAGAATTAGGTAACATAATAGGTGAAACAGAAGCATGTGGATACTGAAACATTTCAACAAAACAAATCCCCCCATAACTGGCACAAATCTGGTCTTGTATTCCACATTGCAACCCTAATTTTTCTGTTTCAACACGGTGTGCAAGACTTGCAATCTCATGGGCGGTGCGTTGTCCCGGTGTCAACATATCAAGAGCCCCCAACAAAGCAACACTGATAGATGCCGATGTGCCCGTTGAACATCCTGCAGGTGCCTCAGAAAAAAGGTTTACCTCGAAAGATAGATTCGAAGGTAAATTCATAATATCAATACATGCTTCCAGCAAAGGATGCTTATCATATTCCGTAAAGGTTGTATGAAGCGTATATCGTTCTCCAAAATTCTCAACATCCAGCACTATTTTAGGGCTTTCTTCCGCAGAGGTTTCATATACATAAATCTGCACCTCTGCATAGGGATAAACTCCTATGTTAAGAACCGCTCCATATTCAGCGAACCAGGTATCCGTCCAACCTCCTAAATCGCATATACGGATAGGGGCCGTAGCATTAATCACATAAAGAAGTTTTTTAGGCATGATATTTACCCTTCTTGATTTTTGTAGTGCTTACAGGTTTGGAGACAACCATCTTCAAAAAGAATACGAACTTCTTCCTCCAATTTTATATTAAATTTTTCATATACTTTTTCTCGGATAAGACGAATTAAAGATAAAACATCATCAAAAGTAGCGTTATTTTCATTGATAATAAAATTTGCATGAATGGGGCTTATAACGGCTCCCCCTTTTCGGATACCTTTCAATCCACATTCTTCAATTAATTTACCAGCATGATAACCCGCAGGATTTTTAAATACACTGCCACAACAATACCCCTGAGGTTGTTTTTCTTTCCTGCGATTCATATAGTGCTCATAAACCGATTGTTGGTTCTTGTCTGATTTTTGAAAATGAAAAATAGCACCGCATATTAACTCATACATGGAACAGAATCTCTGAGAACGATAACCATATAATTCCGGCTTTATTACCACCTCTTTTTTCCCTTCTGATGACAGTAGAAAAACTTTTTCTGTCCATTCACAAATACAACCATTTACAGTGCCTGCATTCATAAACAAAGCACCGCCTATAGTCCCGGGAATACCCGTTAAAGCACCAACCCCTTCATAATTATTTTTTAGTAATACCTCTCTTACTACCCAATCCAGTTCTACTCCTCCGCTGATAAAATAACGGTCATTTCCTAAAGGTTTAAATTCCTTATGATAAGATGTGATAAGAACCACCCCACGAAAGCCTTTATCCGAAATTAAAACATTCGTTCCTCCTCCTAAAATAAAATAGGGGAGGGAAATTTGTTGGAGAACTTGATAAGATTGTTCCAATTCCACTTCATTTTTAGGAATAAGTGCAAAATCTGCAGGACCTCCTATTTTATAATAGGTATGTGGAGCCAATATATATTCTGAATGGCAAAAAGAAAAGGACAATAACTTTGATTTGTAATCAGATTTTTTTTGTGTCATGATTTATATCTATTTGTCTTTTGTTGTTTAAAAGATTTATTCTACAAAAAAATAAGCCTTTTAATTATACAAAAATATGATAAGGAGATTAGGATATGGTTACAAAGAAAATTAATTCAGACAGCAACAAACTTAAAGCCGTATATCGTTTTTCTTTCGGTCCATGGAATATTGATGAAGGAGCAGACCCTTTTGGACCTACGGTTCGCGAGCCAGAGCCATTAGCGAAAAAAATGAAAGTAGCCAGGCAGTTGGGATTTGATGGAATGCAATTTCATGATGATGACGCTGTTCCTGATCTGGATGAAAAATCCAGTGCAGAAATAGAGAAAGAAGCAAAGAAAGTGAAGAAAATGTTAGATAATGAAGGACTGGTTGCTGAGTTTGTTGCACCGCGTTTATGGTTCTCACCGAAAACAATAGATGGTGCCTATACCAGTAATGACCCGACATGCCGTAAATACGCTATTGAAAGAACAAAAAAGGCTATTGATATTATGAATATTTTAGGCACACATAATATGGTATTATGGTTAGCAAGGGAAGGCACATATATTCGTGAGAGTAAAAATGTTCGCTTAGCTGTGCTTCAAATTCGTGATGCTATAAATGAAATATTAGCGTATGATAAAAATGTTATTATCCTTATTGAGCCCAAACCCAATGAACCTGTTGATAGTGCTATTATTCCAACTATTGGACATGCTATTGGTTTGTCTTATATCACAAATGACCCGGCTCGTGTTTGTTGTCTGGTAGAAACAGCACATTCTGTTCTCGCTGGATTAGACCCTGCCGATGATATGGCGTATGCACTGGCTCATAATAAACTAAAAAGTGTCCATCTGAACGACCAAGGTGGCTTAAAATTCGACCAAGATAAATCTTTTGGCTCTTACAATCTCCGAAGAGCCTTTAATCAGGTTCGGGTTTTAGAAGAATATGGCTACGGTAGAAATGGGGAATGGATAGGACTCGATGTAAAAACGATGAGAACACAAAAACAAGCAGTGAATACAAAGCACTTGAGAAATAGTCTGGCTACTTTTAAGTTATTAGTTGAAAAAGTTAGAGCCATGGATACTAAATTAGTATCAAAATTGATTGCGGAACGAGATTATGAAGAGTTAGACCGCTATATACTTTGCAACCTAATGGGTGTAAAATACAGTTAATTTTCAAGATAATTCATAATACATTGAAAATAATCAAAAGAATCTTTCTACTACAATAAATTATAATAATTAAGAAAAGATAATTATTATTTTTCTTGCTTTTATTCTATTTTATGGTATATTATTTTTATAGACAATATCTATAATTTAATATTTCGGGAATTATCAGGGGTATAAAGATATGGGTAAAACATGATGTTATCAAAAAATAACATAACTAAATTTCCTTCTTATTCCTGCCTAAATATATTGGTAATTGGGCAACACCAACAAGAGCGAGACCAAATTCTTTTGAACAAAACATTTTGGGGTCAGGAAGTAAAGATACATTATTGTGCCTCTCCTCAGACTTTAACTCGTTTGTTGGGTGGGGAAGTTAATTTTGAATTTATAGTTTTTGATTATATAGCAAATATATCAAAATGGGACTCTTATAAAAAGATTTTAGAAAAGTGTGACAACATTATTCTTTTTATAGTCAGTTCTAAAATTCCAGAAAATATCGAACCTCAATTAGCCAGAGATAATGTTTATTGTATTCCTTTAGGTTCAAAAAATACCCGTCATCTGAACTGTTCTTTGAGGACTATTAGAAATCATATTTTACGAAATCGTAAATTTTTGCTAAATCAATTTGACAAGTCAATAGATGAATTTTTAATAGGTCTAACAATTAATAATAATGTATATCGTCTGGAGGAGATAATCTCTCGATTGTTATCCGGTTTAAGTAGCCTGTTTGATTTTGAAATAGTGTATGCCTTGATGAAAGAAGGAGAAAATCAAATACAGATATTCAGTAATGATAAAGAAACAGATTTTTGTTCTTTACTTTCTTCTGATAAAAATATAAATAGGATATGCGAAGATGTTCTTCAAGGTCGTGCTACTTATATTCCATCCGAATTTATGTATAAAGATTTTTTACGATTTAATGCAACACCAGAAAGAGCCCGAATACTTGTTCGTTGTTTAAAAAATACAGAATATTGTGGACTGTGTCATTTATTAGGTTATCGTTCTTTAATTTTACTTCCATTAAGCACCGCAGGACAAAAGAAATGGCTTTTCCTTTTTGCAGATAAAAGAGCAGATAAACCTACCGAGGAGATTTGCCAATATTTTGAAGAGAAAATGCCTCTTTTAACAGGAATTATTTCCTATTTAGAACAATATTGTCAGGAAAAGACATTATTAAATCTTCACCAAATCTCACTGAAAACCGGGCGCATTGGTGTTTGGGAATATGAAGTAAATACGGGTAAGATAATGTCCTCCGGTTTAAAAGCGTTATTTCCCTATTTGAATGTCCCGGATGAGTTGACAGAATGGTGGAAATACATACATCCCACAGACCGTGTCAGTTTTTGGCATGCAGTCAAACCCTGTATTCGGGGGGCTACAAATAGTTTCGCTGTTGACCACCGTTTGCTTTTACCCGAAAATAGATTGGTTTGGGTTCGAACTATTGGGGAATGTATTTCAAGACAAGGAAAATATGCCAAAAAACTTGTAGGCATTGGGATGGATATAACTTCTTTTATGGAATCAGAAGAGGAATTGAAGAATATAAAAGAAAACCTACGAGTTGCCTCAGAATTAGGAAATATAGGTTTATGGTCATGGGATATTTTGAGAAATACTTATCATATAAACCAAGCTGCTTTAGAGATGTTTCGAATGAAACAAAGGGAAGGTTATACACTGGAAGATTGGGTTAATTCTATTGTTCCTGAGCATAGAGAAGTAGTTCGAAGAGAGCTAGGAGAAGCACTTACAAAAGAAGATGGAATTTTTAATGTTCAATACCAAATTATTTATAGAGGTATGTATAAAAAATGGATACATACTTATGGGCGAGTCTCTACAAGAGATTCCAAAGGAAATCCTATCCGAATTTCTGGAACCCATGTGGACATTACAGACAGAAAGAGATTAGAGAAACAATTAAATAATGAAGTTATCATCAGTTCTTTATATGCAGGGTTTGCTCGTTCTCTCTTGAATTTTAGAGATGAAGATGAACTGGCACGGATGGTATGCCGAACATCTGTAGATATACTATGTAGCGACTTTTGTTTTGCCGGGTATTTTGACCCTGAACAGGACAAATATTTCTTTCATGGTATAAACAGAAAAAAAACAGATAAATTCGCAATCTCTTTCGATACGAAAGAATTGGCGAAAAAAGAAGAATTCTTATATCTTTTTATTAAGGCAGGGACGCCTAAACTTATCAATGATATTCAGAATGAGGAACATTTACTCTTTGGAAAAATTCATGTTAATAGATTATTTTTTTATCCTTCTTTTACACCGTCTCAAGATTTGGTTTTTGTTATAGCGGTAAATGCAGAAGATAACCATACTCCTTCACATTGGGAATCTATTCAGTGGATAACTTCCTTATATGCACAGGCTCTGGAACGCGTGAGATTGGAAAAACAGAATCTACAAAAAACAAAAGAATTAGAAGAAACCGTAGAAAAATTGAAAGAGGCTTTGAACACTGTTAAAAAGCTACATGGATTATTGCCTATATGTGCCCGCTGCAAAAAGATTCGTGATGATGAAGGTTATTGGCATGAGGTAGAGGTTTATATTCGCCAACATACAGATGCGGAGTTTAGCCATGGAATTTGCCCTCAATGTGCAAAAGAATTATATGGAGACTATTTATAATTCATTTTTTTATTGAAAGTAGAGGTGCCGGATTTACGGGTATTCCATTTCTTCTTAACTCAAAATGCAAGTGAGGACCTGTCGCATTGCCAGTTGCACCGACTTTCCCAATGATTTGCCCTTTCTTAACTTTATTATTTTCTTTAACCTTAATACAGTCAAGATGAGCATATCTTGATTCCCATTGTCCCGGATGTTCAATACAAACCAATAAACCATAGCCCGTTGATTTCCCCGCAAATACAACAATACCTTTTTGCACTGCTAATACAGGGGTGCCCTTTTCCGCTTTTATATCAATTCCTTGATGCCTATAAGTTGAATTACCTTTTCTTCGTATTTCTCCAAAAGGTGAAGTAATCTGAAAAGATGCTTCTGGGAGAGGATAACCCCATGTTTCCTGCTTTCTATCTGAAAAAGGAGATTGAAAAACTACCTTATGCCTTTGTCGAGCACAAGAACTGAACAAAAGTATTAATATTAAAAAATAAATAAAAGATTTTACTCTTATCATGCTTTAAAAAATGGGTTAGATGTTGGATATGAATTATAAAGGAAGAAATTGATTTAAACAAAAAGAGAGGACGCCATAATTTTGGGTCTCTTATGGCGTCACTCAAGGAAGTATATAACTATGGAACTCAAATAAATTTATGAGGGTTGGGACGAACACTCATAACTCATGGAGGATTTACTACTTTATATTCAACTTTCTGTTCATATTATCGTCAATTACTCAAAAAACTTTAATGAAGAGTTGTTAAATCAGATAAGTGCGATGTTGACAAATATGGTATTCATTAAGATAGTATTATTGAAATTTAATAAAAGAAGAAGGAGATGAAAAATGAAAAATTGGTTGCTGCTTTGCTGCGTGATTTTATTAACATCCCTGATAAGTTTTGCACAAAATAGTAATGAACTAATGATATACATCTCACCCGAAGGAAACGATGCATGGTCAGGGAAACTTCCAGAAGCCAACGAAAATAAAACAGACGGTCCTTTAGCCAGTATCCATAAGGCACTGGAAAAAGTCAAGAATATTCGTAGTTCCGGTGCAGGAGAAAAAACAGTAAAAATTGTTTTAAGAGGAGGGACTTACTTAATAAATGCACCTATAGTTATAACTCCGGAACATTCGGGCAAGAAAGATAACCCTACAATATTTGAAAATTACCAAAATGAGAAACCTCTAATTTCAGGAGGTGTGAAAATTACATCGTGGAACAAGGAAGATAACAAGTATATTGCAGATATTCAAGCATTGAATAATGGAAAATTATCATTTAATTCCTTATGGGTGAATGGAGAACGAAGACAACCAGCCCGTATTCCGGATAATACGAACCCATTTGGGGATTATCCTTCCAAACAAGAATTTTTTACCGCAAAAAAATACGAATATATCCCTGAGGGTGAAAATCAACCCGGAACACTTAAAGTTTTCTATGATGAAAAAGACCCTATTCAAAATTGGGAATCACTAACAGGTAGTTATTGTGTGCTTTTTTGTAAATGGGCTGTTCCTTTATTGCCTATCCGTTCTGTGGATACAGATACAAAGTGCTTATATCTAAATGTCCCGAAGAATTTCTGGTTCGGTGTTATTTTTTCCGAAGGGCAACGGTTTTATATTGAACATCTTTTTGAAGGTCTGGATAAACCAGGGGAATGGTATCTTAACCGTAAAGAAGGAAAACTTTATTACATTCCTTTACCTGAGGAAGACATGACTGCTGCAGAAGTCATTGCTCCTGTTGCAGAACAATTGCTTTTATTGGAAGGAAACCCCACAGAAAACAAATTTGTTGAACATGTCGTTTTCAAAGGGATTGAGTTTGCCTTTACTAATTTTCCAATAGGAGAACGGGGACAATCAGACCCACAAGCAGAGGTTTCTGTTTCCGGTGCAATTCAAGGAACAGGTGCTCGCTATTGTATCCTCGAAAAATGCTCAATTCAACATGTTAGTAACTATGCGCTATGGTGGCGTTCCGGTTCACAAAACAATATTGTTCGTCAATGTCACCTATACGATTTGGGAGCGGGAGGAATTAAAATTGGTGAGACGGCAAATGCAGAAACAGATGATAGCCCGGGTCCTTCCACTGTAGAAGAGAAAAATCTGTATCTATATGAGGAGTTAGGAGCAACGGGTTGCGGACACAATACAGTTGAAAATTGTTTCATACATGAAGGTGGGCGATTTTTGCGCGCGGGCATTGGTGTATGGATAGGTCGCAGTTCATATAATCGTGTGGCTCATAATGAGATTTGCGATTTTCGCTATTCCGGTATGTCCGTAGGATGGTGTTGGGGGTATGACCCAAGTTCTGCACATCATAATATTGTTGAATACAATCATATCCATAATATAGGAAAGGCTCAATTAGCAGATATGGGGGGCATTTACACATTAGGCGTTTCACCCGGAACTGTGTTGAGAAACAATCACATTCACGATATTATGTGTGACCCAGAACAATATGGAGGATGGGGATTATACACAGATGAAGGAAGTTCTTATATTATTTTAGAAAATAACATTGTTCATCATACATTAACCGGTAACTTCCATCAACATTATGGCCGTGAAAATCGTGTCGTAAATAATATCTTTGCACTATCTGCAAGAGAACAAATTATCCGAAGTCGAGAAGAAGACCATATCTCATTTATATTTGAAAGAAACATTGTTTATTACGATAATGACCGATTATTAGGTAGCAACTGGACAAACAAAAAATGGCAGATGGATAAGAACTGTTACTGGAATGCGTCAGGGAAAGATGTAATGTTTAAGAACAAGACATTGAAACAATGGCAGGAAGATAGTTTTGATGTCAATAGCATCATTGCAGACCCCATGTTTGAAAATCCTGATAAATGTGATTTCCGTTTAAAAGAAAATTCTCCTGCTTTCCATTTAGGATTTCAGCCAATTGATGTTTCTAAGATAGGATTATACGGAGAAGAAGATTGGGTTAAACTTCCGGAAAAATACAAACGAATACCCTGTCCTATTTCATCAAAATAAAGTTATTCCTTAAATTCAATATTTTTCACGAAAATATTTTTTAAGCTCAAAATTTGCATTTTAAGTTTATTTGTGTTAAAATAATACTACTTGACAAAATTGGGGTAATACTGTCTTTACTAATAGAAATGACAGCCCTCAACATAAAAGGTTAGTTCTGCCCTTGTATCCTCGTCATATTATTGAACAAGTATTAAACGCAACAGATATAGTAAAACTCGTGTCCACTTACTGTGAATTAAAACCTACAGGTTCAGACCGTTATGTATCTCTCTGTCCTTTTCATACAGAGAAGACACCTTCTTTTACAGTCTCTAAATCCCGTCAGATTTATTACTGTTTTGGGTGCGGGAAGGGAGGAGATGCTATATCTTTCCTGAAAGATATTCAAAATATATCTTTTATGGATGCATTAGAAATACTTGCAGATGAGGCAGGTATTCATTTGCCTAAAACCAGTTATTCCTCAAAAGAGCGTTCTCCGGAACAAAACGATAAGAAAACACTCTTCCAGATTGTTGAATTATCTGTTGAATTTTATCGTAATCAATTAACAAAATCTTTGAACGGGAAAATAGCCCAGGAATATTTAAGGAAAAGAAATATATCCCCTGAAATCCAGGAAGAATTCAGACTTGGTTTTGCTCCTGCCGATGGTTATTCCCTATACCGCTTCTTAAAATCAAAAGGTTTCTCAGAACGATTATTATTAAGAAGTGGTTTAATTCGTTCTGGTGGAGAAGAGGGAAGATATTACGATTTTTTCAGAAATCGAATTCTTTTCCCAATACGCAATATTGAAGGTAAGGTAATATCATTCGGAGGTAGAGAAATAACGGGAGAAGGTCCCAAATATATAAATTTGCCCGAAACCGAAATATATCAAAAAAACAAAGTCCTTTATGGATTGTGGGAAGGTAAAGAAACGATTCGTTCCTATGAGAATGTAATTCTGGTAGAAGGTTATATAGATGTATTAAGATGTTTTCAATCCGGGATACGGAATGTTGTAGCTACCTGCGGGACGGCTTTGACTGCGGGTCAGGCAAATCTGATGAAAAGATTTGCTCCCAAAGTGATAATTGTATATGATGGCGATGAAGCAGGACTTTCAGCCTCTATCAGGGCAACATCAATTCTACTTCAGGCGGGTTTAACCGTTTCTGCTGTAACACTTCCGGATGGTAAAGACCCGGACGATTTTTTACAAAGTAATCCAGTTTCTGAATGGGAAAAAAGAATTTCTTCCGCCTCTACTTTTTTTACCTTTTATCTGCAACAAAAACAAAATCTTTTGTCCACTCCCCAGGGAAAAATAACCGTATTAAGCGAGCTGTTCCGTCTCATTTCCATTATGGAAGAAAATTCAATCAAAGAAGAGTTCCTGAAAGAAATTGCTTCTGCTTTGCGAATTAGTTTTTGGGCGGTTAAGAGTGATTATGAACAATACTTGAAAAATAACTATTCCCTTCGTAGTCAAACGAATAATTCTCATACAGAAAGTGTTCCTATAGATGATATAGATTTTCTGCATGGACTGATAAATGATGAACAGATAAAAAAACGAACAAAACAACTCTTTCAAGAAATCCCTATGCCCGCAACACCTCTGGGTGTGGCAATGAAATATATATTAGAAAACAAAGACCCCGACCCTCGTTTTATGGAAGAATGTGAAGGGAAAAAATTACTTCAGAAGGTATTGTTATCTGAACCTGTCAACAATGACCTGAAAACATTGGCTATGGAACGATTAAACCGATTTCATATTGAGTATATCAATCAGCGAATCGGTTTTATCCAACAACAAATTCAAGAAGCCGAAAAACG
>DAOSUS010000023.1 GCA_035378955.1 Candidatus Hydrogenedens sp.
ATAGAAGTACTGAAACATGGGAAACATGTAGCCTCAGCGGTTCCTGCTTCTTTTGGTTCTCTCGAAGATGCTCATGCCTTGTATGAAACGGTGAAGTCAACAGGGCTTAATTATATGCTGATGGAAACCAGTGCTTTTCGTGATGATTGCTATGCCATGCGGACTTTGTATAAAGCCGGGGCTCTCGGTGAGTTGGTTTATTGTGAAGGAGAGTATTATCACTATATGGAGACTCCTCTGGATTCTTACAAAGGGTGGAGAATAGGTCTTCCACCCCAGTGGTATCCCACCCATTCTAACGCTTACTATATCTGCGTGAATGGAGGATATTTTACGGAAGTTTCATGTATGGGTATGCCCTCGAAAGTTCAGCATTTGATGAAGGAAAACAATGTTTATCAAAATTCCTTCGGGACAGAAATAGCCCTATTCCGCACAAAAGAAGGAGGCATGGCACGCATGGCGGTTAGTTGGGATACCCCGGGATTTGAAGGAGAAATAGGTCGTGTTCGGGGTCAAAAAGGTTCGGTGAGAGGAGTGGACTATGAAGGTGTGGAAGATGTCTCTAAAATCAATATTAAGAAACCACCCTTACCACCGACTGTGCATGCGGGGGGACATGGTGGTTCGCATGGTTATTTAACAGATGAGTTTATCCGTTCCATCATAGAAAATCGGCGTCCACTTATTGATATAGCAATGGCTTTGAATTTATCTGTTTCGGGTTTTGTTGCTCATCAATCCGCTCTCAAAGACGGAGAATTACTTAAAGTCCCCCTATTTGAGTAGGGTCTTTATTTTCAGGCTTGTTATTGCTATTATAATGTTCGGGATGGGAAATTCTTTGCGGTTAGTAGATGTTAAATTATTAAAAAAGAAAGGGAATAAAAATGTCAAAAGTTCTTTCTGAAATATTGGTCCCAATTGATTGTCATTATCAGGTACCGTTAAGGGCATGTTCATTTATGTTGATAGAAGGCAATCGAGCAAGTTTTGTAGATAATAATACCGTATTTGCTGTCCCCTATATTTTAAAAGCGTTAGAAGAATATAAGATACCTATGGAAAATGTAGATTATCTAATTGTTACTCATGTTCACCTTGACCATGCGGGGGGTACTTTTGCTTTATTAAAGCATTGTCCGAATGCAAAGGTAATAGCCCATCCCAAAACAGCGAAATTCCTTGCAAAACCCGAACGGTTGATTGAAGGGGCTCGGGCTGTTTATGGTGAGCCATTATTTACACAACTTTTTGGCGAAATTGAACCTGTGCCCGAAGATAGAATACAGATTGTAGCCGATGAGGAAACGCTGGAATGGGGTGAACGCAGATTGCGTTTTATGCACACTTTAGGACACGCAACACATCATATTTGTATATATGATGATAAAACAAATGGCGTTTTCACGGGGGACTCATTCGGGTTGGGACAATCTGACCCGCAATCTTATGAAACACAATTTATGGTTGTAAGCACAGCCCCTGCTGATTTTGACCCAATAGAGGCGGAGAAAACTATACAGCGGATTGTATCGTTGAACCCGGATTATGTGTTTTTACCTCATTACGGTATTCACCGAAATCCAGCCCATTGTTCCACTCTTTTACTTCGTTCTTTATCAGCGATGAATGTGATTATGCAGACAGCCCTTGACAAAAATATAGCGGATGAGGAATTATTGGATTGGTTGCACCCGAGAGTTGTTGAAGCAACAAGGGAACAGGTTATATGGTGTGGTGTAAAGGATGTCGAGGCAGCAATGAATTGGCTGGGCGACGACCCGCGTATTAATGCGATGGGTTTGATGGTTGCTATCCAGAAAAAGCGGACCAGAAAATAATCCGATTTTGCATTTATATAGGGTTATACACGAAGGAACCATTTTTTGCGGTAGAGTAGGTATAAAATGCTCCATGTTATAATCAGAACGGAAACAGGGACAATGTGGTGATGAACAAAGGGAGGAAGCCGATTTCCTGCAATCCATAATATGCCTTCTTCAATAAATGGTGCCCCCATATATGCGATAATTGCATTTGAACCTATTACCATAAATGGGAAAGCCCATATCGTTAAGCCGACTATTTCCATTATTAGATAGAATAAAGCCAGTAGTAAGAACGACCATCCCGCAGACCATAATACCATAGAACTACTCCATATATGCTTGATAATTGGGAAATGGAATGACCATAACCAGCCTAAGCATAGGCATAAAATCCCGATACCGACTAAAGCCCCGAAGGTTTTCCATCGGCTTGGGTAGTTTCGCAAAATAAAACCGGCGTGTGTTCCCAACATGACGGTAGCACCAAATCCTAAACTACTTAATATCCATGTATAGTGCGTGCCATCACGAAATCTACCTAAAATAAGTTCGTCTATATACATAGCCCAGTTTTGTTCGGGTTGGAGAACGCCTGTACCGACACCCGGTAAAGGAATAAACATCATCCATATCCAATATATCACAAGTAAAGATGCCGTGATAAATATATGAAAACGCAATGGCACATATAAAAGCACAAGCGATGCTATAAAATAACCTACAGCAATGGCTTGTAGGGTATTACTGAATAGGTGGAGTTTGTTGATGTCAAACGAAAGCAGGTTTCCCTGGGCAATCATGCCTAATATCCAGAGCAGAATAACTCTACGGAATAATCGTATATAAAATTTTTTATGACTTTCTTGACCCTGTATATATTTGTTCATAGAGATGGGTATAGTGACACCTGTGATGAAGAGAAATAGAGGCATAATCATATCCCATGCGGAAAAACCTTCCCATTCTGGGTGTGATAATTGATACTGTAACCACGGAGGAACACTGCCCAGTATTAATATAATTAAACTGACAATGACTTCTTTGCCTTGCATAATCCAGAACATATCAAAACCGCGGAGTGCATCAACAGATAGTATCCGAGGAACAGAAATTACAACATTATTTTTTTGAGGTGGAGTATGGTTTTCATTGGATTGGCTCATAAGAATTTCTCTTTTAGATAGTTTTTTATAGGGTTGAGAAAAAACTGTTTGATTATACTGAAAGAATACGGGGTGAATAAAATGTAATGAGGTCGGGCAAATTAGGTGGGTATCCTATGTTGGAGATACTATTGAAATTCAAAGAGTGCGGCATCTTGTTTTCCAATTACCTGTGAGAAATGAATCATTCCTTTGGAAAAGGAACCTGCAATAACAGAGTTGTTAACATCGTGCTTTATAATTTTGCCTTCATCAGGAAGCATCCAGTCTTTAGAAGAGATGGTAAACTCTAATAGTCGTTCCTTGTCATCTGCGTTTGCAACGGCTAATGCTGTTTTCCCGCTGTCCGTGCGCCAGGGCATAGTCAATAGAAGATTTCCACAACGATTAAAAATCTTTCCCCCTTCTTTACGATACGCATATACAGATAAACAGATTTCATCCCAGTTATCCGTCATTTCTTCGGGTAAAGGTTTTAATAGTTCCCCTTGCAGAAAATAATCACGGAATTTATAACGAAGCGTTGCAAGTTTCAGGACAAATTCTAATTCTTCTTTTCGTTCATTCCATAGTTCTTTTTTGTAATTGGCAATCATAGGTTGTTGTCCCCATACAAAAGCACATGCTTGTTCATAGCGAAATTGAGTATTCCATTTTTTATCCAATGTGCGTAAAGGCTCTGATGGGGCAAATTCTTTTGGCCAGAGGGTATCATAAGGAGGTTCTGTCAGAGAGGCATAATTACCAAATTGTATGGATATGGGGTGATATACCGCCTGGAAAAGAGGAACCGGTCGCCAGCCATCTCCACCCGAATATCGTCCCTTACTAACCTGCAAACTTAAAAATAGGTCGAGGTAAGGAAGCCATGCCTCCCCACAACCTTCACCGGCCAGAACTACCGTTTCACTATTACGGGGTTTACATTCCGTCCGCAATTGAGATGTTAATTGTTGAAAACCTTTCATCCAGAAATCTTTCGCACCGGGGATGTGTCCGTGACTGGTTGCAAAGCAAGGAAGCGAAGCACATGCCTGGTCCAGATAGAAACCTGCAACTACGGTATCCTGCCATGTGGGTACCATTATATCAAGTAGAGTTTTATGCCAGAATTCTGTTCCCATACACATAGGCACACAGGGAAAAGGTTGAAAGATATTATATACTTCCGGATGTATATGACCATCTTTGTTGATTACCGCGTAGCGTTCCGCCTCTTGTTCTTTCCAAGAACGGGTATTCGTCCCCCATAGTCGTTGATTTACATATATCAGGGCATGGACACCTTCTTTATTTGCATTTTCCAGAGCAGTGGTGAAAGATACATTCCCTTCGCGAGGGGGTAGATATTCTGGGAAACCGATGTCGTAGGCACAGCCATGCCACCAATGCCACAAAACAGATACAGGGAGTTGTAATCGTTTTGCCAAATCCATAGCAGGCCATAGCACTTTTTCGGATTCCATACGGTTCCAGACCCATAAAGCGGTGTCCTCAACCCAGGGTGCCGTTTGTTTCTGTTTTTTTCGGCTTTCCTCTGCCCATATTTGTTTTCGTGCCCATTGACGATATAATAGAGCCATATTGTACCAATTCCCTTGGACAGCGGTTATGCATACAGGATAAGATAAATGATGTTCGCCATCTTTATCTTCCTGAAATAGATGTGTCCAACCCATACCTCCTTTTTCGCTGTCACCATGAATGTATGCAGACTTAAAGTTTTGTTGTGTGTCCTTCGTCCATAGACAGAGACCCAAATCGGAGGAATTGTATATTCCTATCCATTGCATAGATAATGTGCCGGGATACTCCCATCGGCGTTCACCCTTAAACCCTTTATTTCTATCCCTATAAACACGGCTGTCATAAATTTCACCCATCCAGTAGGGAATAACAAGATACGCATCAGGTCCCATAGATACATTATTAATTTTAGGAAGGGTCAGTTCATCAAATAAGGATTGTGTCGTTTTACAGGTAAATAATAATTCTAATGTATATCCATCTGTGTATTTCATTTGTAATGAAACTTCCCATGGGGCATTATCCTTGTTTTTATTATCGGGTATCAGCATCCAGCGAAAGGTTTTGAAATTGTTTTCAGAGGAAAAAGAAAATAAGATATTTTTTCCCTCTGCGTTGAGAAGTAAATCGTTTCCTTTAAGTTCCCAGAGGGAACAAGGCGGGTCAAAGACAAAATTCTTTTTAGGAGAATCAAAGGAACGAATTTCTTTTAACAATCCGTGTTCGGATTCAAATATCCATTGGATGGAACCACTATCCAGGACAATTTCTTCTGCATAAATTGTTGGATAGTTCCAGATTATCAGCAGGAATAGGAAAAATTTAAAATATTTATTCATGAATAAACCTCATAGAGATTGTGCTTTAAATTTTTAGTGTTCTTTTCAGTATAATTTACGACATAAAACAATATAAAGAAGGAATGGGTATGAAAACAATGTCATTGCAAGGAAAAGTAGCCTTAATAACGGGTGCAGGCAGAGGAATTGGTAGGGCTATAGCCTTAACATTAGCCCAGGAAGATGTCGCCGTAGCCGTTCTTGCACGAACGGAAAAAGAAGTGCAGGAAACCGTTAAGGAAATAGAAAAACAAAAAGGAAGAGCCCTTCCATTTATTGCAGATATAACCCAAGCTGAAGAAATAAGACGATGTGTAGAAACAATCCTTCAAAAATGGAATCAAATAGATATATTAATTAATAATGCAGGATTTGCAAAATTCAAACCCTTTGAGGAGTTATCTCTGGAAGAGTGGAAACAGACAATAGATGTAAATCTTACAGGCACTTTTATAGTAACTCAATCCGTTCTGCCGAATATGATACAGCGGAAGAGCGGAACTATCATTAATATTTCCAGTGTTTCTGGTTTACGCCCTATCCCCAAACAGTCTGCATATTGTGCCTCCAAACATGGAGTTATTGGATTAACCACCACTCTTGCAATGGAAATGAAACCGTATAACATTCGCGTGCATGCCATATGCCCCGGTGGTATTGTTACACGACTTAGTCAGGAAAACATGTCGGAGCGGGATATGAGTGACTGGATGATGCCCGAAGATGTAGCCCATACCGTTCTGTATTTATTAACACAACATCCACGGGCAACAACGGATATAATATATCTACGCCGTTACGGCAGTGTTCCTTTAGGAGGGTAGGGTCGGATAACATTTCCGTAAGTTGACATAGTTTCTCCGTTTATGGTATTATAATGTAATACCATTCAAACCTAAAAAAACTTAATATATAAGGAAATGGAGATATGTCAGCTAATTCTGAACCACAAGTTATTTCATTCAAGGCGGATAAAGCACTCTGGGAAGCTCTGGAAGGAATTACAAACCGCTCGGAATTTATTCGCAATGCTATCTTGATGGCTTTGAACAATGTCTGCCCTCTGTGTGGGGGAACAGGTTTAATTTCTGCTTCACAAAGAAATCATTTACAGAATTTTTTAAAAAATCATGAGGTTGTAATTTGTAAAGAATGTAATCAGCGTCATTTAACCTGCACACAATCCTCAAAGAAATAAAGGGATTCCAAATACGATGAAATTAAGTCTTCCTCCTATAATTTGTTTCTCTGTTTTTTTAAGTTTATTCTATCTGCCTGTATTGTGGGCCATAGAAGAAGGAAATGTCTATTATAGCGGCACTCCTCCTATTGCGGGAATTCTTGACCATCTGGTGCTTCCTAACGAAAAGGTAGAAATTGTTTGCGGTTCTAATGTAAATCCCCATACTTTTGACATATCTCCCTCACAATTACAGAAATTATCATACGCAAAAATATTTTTTCATACACAATTCCCCTATGAATTAAAGATTGTTAACACTTTGATGAAGGTAAAAAGTAATGTGGCTTGTGTAGATGTAACAAATAATGTTCGTTGGCGTAAAGGGCATGTGCCTTCGGAACATGAACATGGGCCTTCTTATGAACATGAAGAGAATAAAGATTTGCACTGCTGGCTCAGTCCTGAAAATTTAAAAATTATTTCATCGAATATATATGCCCGTCTGGTTAAATATAATCCTGCAGGAGAAAAAGAGTACCAGTCGAATTATAAAAAATGGTTAAACGACCTTGAAGAAATGGATACAAAAATAAAACAAATGCTACTGCCTTACAAAGGGAAAAGTTTCTTTGTTTATCATCCTGCCTTTGGTTATTTTGCGGAATATTATGGCATGAATGAAGTTTGTATTGAGATGGAGGGAAAAAGTCCATCGCCGAAACAGATGCAACAGTTATTCGAACAGATGCAAAAAGAAGGGACAAAGGTAATTTTTATTCAACCGCAATTCGACCCCAAACCCGCAGAAATTATCGCAAAAGCCATAGGAGGCCGAGTAGAAGTAATGAATGACCTGGAACGGGATATATTAAAAAACTTTTTATTTGTTGCAGAGAAAATATCCTTATCCTATAAATGAGAAGGTAAAAGACAAAAAAGATTATGACAGAAATATTAGAACAAGACAGAGAGTTAAGCCCCTTCCAAGGAAAAACTTCTCCCCCGGCGGTTTGTATACAGGATTTGTATTTTTCCTATCAGAAGGAATATATCCTGGAAAATGTTAATCTGGATATACATACGCATGAATTTGTTTCCATTATTGGTCCTAATGGTAGTGGGAAAACAACTCTATTGAAACTTATATTAGGGCTCTTACAACCCCAAAAGGGGAGTATTCGTATTTTCGGTGAACAACCGGAGAAAAAGCGGGATAGAATAGGTTATGTGCCGCAGTATTTTCATCTGGACTTATCGTTCCCAGCGACAGTACTGGAGGTTGTTTTGATGGGTCTTATTCACAAACGGCAATGGTTCGGGTTCTCATCTTTAGCGCGTAAAAAAGCCCGAGAAGCATTAGAGATAGTAGGATTGAGTTCATTAGCCCAAGAAATGTTTCGTAGTCTTTCTGGGGGACAACGCCAGCGTGTATTGATTGCGCGTGCTCTGGTAAGCCAACCTGAAATACTTCTTTTTGATGAACCGACAGCCCATGTGGATACCGTGGCAGAAAAAAATCTGATGGACTTATTGAAGCAAATTAGCAGGGAACTCACGGTTATTCTGGTTTCTCATGACCTCGGGTTTGTATCCAATTATGTGGACACCGTAGTTTGTGTTAACAGAACGGTACAGAAACATCCCACAAATAAACTCACCGGTGCGATTATTCGGGAATTGTATGGAAGCCATGTGGAACTGGTTCATCATGGATTTGTTCAAGCGCAGGAGCACCATAACCATGAATGAATTATGGCATGCCTTTATTGACCCTAACTTCCCGTTCTTGCGTTATGCTTTTTTATCGGGGATATTAGCAAGTATTAGCTTTGGAATTGTAGGTTCGTATGTAGTTACAAAAAATATGGTGTCTCTTGTAGGTGCTATTTCACATTCCGTACTTGCGGGTGTGGGTATAGCGTTATTTTTACAGCACCGATACCAGATACATTATATAACTCCCTTTTACGGAGCACTCATTGCAGGGGTCCTTTCTGCATGTTCTATTTCTTTTGTATCTAATTACCTTACAGTGAGACAGGACGCGGTTATTGGTGCTATCTGGGCTGTAGGGATGGCCATCGGGATGGTTTTTCTGGCATACACCCCCGGTTATATTGACCCCATGAGTTATCTTTTTGGTAGCACTTATCTAATTACAAAGAATGAAATAAAAAACCTTATAATCCTGGATGTTGTTATCCTTGCTATTGCTTTTGTATATTATCCGCAATTCTGGGCTTATTGTTTTGATGAAGAATTTGCTCGTGTGCGAAACATTCCCGTAATGTTTTTGAACATACTTTTATTGGTTATGTCTGCTGTTACGGTGGTGATGATGATGCCTATGGTAGGAATTATTCTCGTTCTGGCCCAATTGTCTCTTCCTGTGTTGATTGCAGAGCAACTGGTATCGCGTCTTTCCTTGTTAATGCTGTATTCGGTGGTTCTTTGTATGTTTACCAGCACTGCAGGACTAATAGGTAGTTATAAATTGGACCTGCCGGCTGGACCTATAATCGTCCTTACCTCTATGAGTGTCTATATTCTTGTTGCACTTTTTCGGTGGGTAAAAAACATATACCCCTAATTTTTTCAATTCCTGCTGTGATGAACAATGTAAAATTTATGCAGTTTTTCCGCCATCACAAACAAGAATAGCACCATTGGTGTAGGAGGCACTATCGGATGCTAAATAAATTACGGCCCCTACAATTTCTTCGGGCTGGGCATGTCTTCCTAAGGGAGTGGTCTGAACATATCGTTCTCGAATTTCGGGCGTATCTACCAGAACAGAGGCAAAGCGCGTTTCGGTTAGCCCTGGACATACGGCATTGCAACGAACACCAGCAGGACCCAACTCACGAGCCAGAACTTTGGTCAACATAATTACGGCAGATTTGGTCATGGAATAAATACCCATAAAGGGAGAGGGTTGCAAACCTTCAATAGAGGCCATGTTGATAATCACTCCTTTCCCCTGTGATACCATCATTTTCCCGGCCTGTTGTGACATTAGGAAATAACCCTTGCAATTGACCTCGAAAGTTTTGTCAAATACGGCTTCTGTAGCTTCGAGGATGGGACCAAAGTAGGGATTGGTAGCAGAATTGTTTACCAAAATATCCAGCTTGCCCAAATTGTTCTGAATATATTCAAACAATCTCGCAATATCTTGACTGCGAGCACTATGGCATGTTATCGGCGTTGCTTTCCCTATCGTTGAATTAATTTCCTGTGCTGTTTCCTCTAACGGCTCTGCATTTCTTGCCGTAATAATAACATGAGCTCCGAGCTCTGCCAATCCAAAAGCAATGGCTTTGCCTATCCCACGACTTGCTCCCGTGATAAGGGCAATCTTGTTATCAAAATTTATCTTTTCACGAATAGAATAATTTAAAGGAGTTGTTTGTATTGCCATAGCGTATTCCTTTAATGATATATAAAGTGAAATTAAGTATTGTATATTACATTGTAACAAATAAACAGGGATAATACATATCTCATCTTTTGCCTATGTATTTCATTAGCACGGATAATTGGTTTATTTATTTTATGCACTGGCACTGCATAAAATTTATATATTTTATGCAGTAATATTGTTATTGTAAACCTTGAAAATTATACCGAATTTGTTGGAAGGAGCCATTTCCAGAGAGGGATATAATGAATTTTTTTTCTACTTACCGTTTCTTCTCCTTCGGTATATTCTGTGATGATAAGAAGATTATTACATTTCAATTCCTTACTGGCGGATATAAGTGCATCCAATTCCCGTTTTTGGGTCTCATGACTATCTATGTTATAACAAACCTGAATTAACTGCTTTATTTTTGTTCCTGCTCGTATAACGAAATCAACCTCGCGTTTATAGATATCCTGCCAATAGTAGAATTCCGTATCGTCAAGATACTTTCTTCGCCAAAGTTCCAAAGCCACGACATTCTCATATAATTTTCCTTTATCTGCCGATGTCTTGTAACTTAACGATTGTATGATTCCGGGGTCTATACAGTAGCACTTTCTGTTAGCAAGCAAGCTTTCTTTATATTTATTCGTAAGCCTTCGAACAAAGAAGAACAGGTAGGCTTCTTCCAGAAATAGAGTATAATTCAAAGCCGTGTGAATACTTTTCAGATTGAAGATATTTTTTATCTTATTAAAACTTACAAAGCCTGAATGATGAGTGATAAGATAATTGGCTATGTCCATGATGGTCTTTACATACTTTATCTTGTGTCGCAGTACAACATCCTTCGTGATAAGGGTGGAATACAATGACCGCAAATAGGATTTCGTGTCTATACTTTCTTTAAGGGTCTCAGGAAAACCACCGTTTGCAAGGTATTCATTAAATTTCCTTTTTATCAAGGCGGTATCTCGAGTAGATAGTATCTCTTTGGTTTGTATCCCGTAATAACTTAAATATTCTGCAAAGGAAAAAGGAAACAGTTCTAAGCAGATATGCCGTCCTGTTAAATGGGTGGCTAAATCACGCCCTAATAGTTTCGCATTACTACCTGTTACGATGATATTAAAACCTTGACGGTGAAGACGATTTACAAACAATTCCCATCGGGGTATGTTTTGTATTTCATCAAATATGATGTATTGAAAGTCTCCATATACTTCGAAAAACACCTCGATGATGGTATTCAGGTCTTCGGTTTCTAAAGAGAAAAGTCGTTCATCATCAAAGTTTAGATAGGCTACATGCTTATTCTGGAATAGTTGATGAGCAAATACAGATTTGCCACATCTCCTTATCCCGGTGATAACCTTAATGATTTCCGAATTTGCCTGTTTCTGATAGGCATGTAATAGGGTGCGTTCGACTATTTTATCCCGTTTGTAAAGATAGTCTAATTCCCCTTTCTGGTCTATAACTACTTGTTGTAAGATAACTTTGTTCATAATAGTGCATAAAATTTATATATTTTGTGCATTTCCACTGCATAAATTTTATATACTATATCAGGAATACTATATGGAAATCAAGAGAAAATACCCCTTATTTCTTATTCTTGTAAGCGAATTTCTGCTGATAATAAACCTCTTCCTGAATATAGACTCACCGCAACAATGTTCCCATATTTCCCTGTAAAGAACAACTCTGTAATAACATCCCCGTAATATTGAATCCAACTATCGTAATACAATTCTTCCAGCGGGACAGCTTTGCGAAGCACTATAAACACTCGGGTTGTATCTGAAGGTATTTTCTGAAAGAATGTGTCAAAATCTTTTTTGTTAGGGGGGGTATCCCTAACGGCACCGGGAACAAAACAATAACTACGGCGATTATCACATAGTAAGTGAATATCAAAAGTTGAATCTCCTATAATCCAGTCTCCGGACCGGGTATTGGAACAAATCCATTTCCCACGAGCATCCTCTTTCAAAACGGTAGTAGTAGTATAAAAGGGGGAATTATCAACGGGGTATGCATAACAAAAACATACCCCTGCTAAAACAGAAAGCGGAGCCAAAAGCCAATAGGGAGATGGGATTATTTTTTCAGAGAGAACGGACATTAGAATTATCAAGACTATGCTGAAAGGAAGTAGTAGCCGATGTCCCAGTGTATCTATCTGATAAAAAGAAGCGTATAGCGTTATACTAACAAAATATAAAAGCCCCCAGCCAATAAATACCCGGAGAAAACGGTCGTGAATAAGTGGCTTTATACATGCCCGGTTTTTTCGTATAACGATGAAAAGCAAGTAAATTAGAAACAGAGCAAGAAGAACTTGAATTTGGATTTCTGAGGGAATAATCATCGGAGGGAAAATCTCTCTTGTTAAGGAAACAAGAGCATATTGTATATTCTTGAATATTGGGATATAACTTGAAGGTCTTGATGTTCCCAGAAGGGTTCCTGTGGTTGTAAAATTGCGGATAATAACAGGCAAAGATAGACATGCCCAACCAATAAAATATACAAAACTGTTTAAGATAGATTGTAGCATTCTTATTTTACGAGGGACATTATTCTGATAGAATAATGTAAGTGCAAAAATTATAAAAATACCATAAGGAAATACTATCCCAAGAATATATCGGATGGAAAAAGCAATTCCTGCCAGAATGCCCGCCAGAAACAGTCGTGGTTTATAATAAGGTTTTGGATTTTCCATTATCAGCCATAGCGATATAAGTATCAGAGGAATAACGATACCATCACTCCATACCCAGGAATAGGTATAAAGGATAGGATAGTAAATAGAAAAAAATAAGATTCCCCATATACCTACCTGTAAATTGTAGTTATAAATAAGTAAGAAAAAGAGGGAGATAAAAGTAAGAAGATAAGCTACCCATACACCTACGGCACCTGCAGTAGCAAAGGGAATATTCTTCTCTATACTTTTTATGAGATATATGTATATGGGGAAGCCAGGTGCCCAGTAGCTTACAGGAATATAAGAACTTCCACCTTCCCAATGTTCCAATTCACTGGTAAGAACAAAAGAATGAACAATGCCACGCCCGTGATGGATATTCTGGGCTGTATCGAGATAGATATAGGAATCGGGTGATAGATACAGTCCATAATTAATAATTTTATAAAGACTTACACCTAAAATAACTACAAGGATAAGAATAATAAAGGCTGCTTTAATCCGATTATTGATTTGTTTTGAATTAAACATGCAGAAGAAGGCTATCGCTTCTTTTGAATTTGTTGTAATTTTTTCTCTAATTTAGTATCCGGAATGCCTGAAAGTTCCAGGTATCGTTGGTAATACTCTTTTGCCTTTTCAGGATTTTTCTTTTTATCAACAAGTATATATGCCAGATTGTAATAAACCGTAGGATAGTTTTGTCCTTCGGGGCTTTGGATAACTATTTCGCCTTGTTTAATGGCTTCCTCTATCTTTTTGGCTTTATACAGAGCGACGACAAGAGCATTCCCTCGTTCAGGCTTCTGTTTGTTCATATTCCATGCCTTTTCAAAGAAAGAAATGGCCTGTTTTGCTTTTCGAGCATAGAGTTTTGAAATACCGCAGGAGAAGTAGTAATCTTCGGAAACATCTAATTGCAATGCTCCACACAATTGTGCCACAGATAATTGTATCCCAAAATCTTCTGCTTTTTTGAAATTTTCCCCGTTATTTTCAGTCCACCGTGTTAATGCATTCTTTGACATTGTCAATCGAGGGGAAAACATATTGGATTTAAAAGGATTAAAATAGGTGTTAAAAGATTGGTTTGCTTTAAATTCTATAGTTGGGGTAACGACAAATTCGTCTCTCCACAAAGTTTTTGAGCTTTTTACATCGTAGAGTTTTCCATTCGTACGGAAAAACATTTCCCCTTCCGGGCCATAAATTCCCGCTGTAATTTTAATATCTAATAGGACATCTATCCCTTTGCTGTTGAGTTGGTTCATTCGGTCCTGTTGGGCTTCACGGTCTGTATTATATTTGGCCGTTGAGCCTAAAGGTGGAACTTCAACAAGAGCCGCAGACAATTTTGTTTTTAATGTTTCAAGTAGGGTATCTCGAAATTTTTGTGTTCCATTTAAATCCCCCACGACTGCTTGCAAATCCTTCCGATAATTTTCATTTTGCACCTCTGAAATTAATGCTCCTGCAAGGCGTGCTGAACTATGAATAATTTGTAAAGTCTGTCGAACCGGGGAAACGGATATGACGAATTCATCCGGGAAAGTATCAATAGAGATAGCCACTTTTTTTGCAGATTGAAGCACAGATTTTATTGTGTTCATCTCGTCTGCGTGGGTTGGTAAAACGAGTAATAAAAATACTGTAATGTTGATGAAGAGAAATCCCCCCCTTTGCATATTTTGCCTTTTCATATTCATTCCCTTTCATTCTTTATATAGGAATTGGTTGCTTTATTTTCATTTTATCACAAGAAAACGTCTTACTACACTATAAATTTTTAAAATTGTATATCTAATGTTTTTTCTTCTCCGGAAGGGACTATGTCTACATTATTTATTTCTTGTTTTTTGTTGTTATCCGTGTCTAACACTTCGATGTTGTATTTGCCTTCCTGAAAAACAAACGGCTTGAATGTTGAGGTATTCAATCGAAGAGCATATACAAGGCTTTTATCATCTGCATTTCGGATTTTTATCACGGGTTGTTGTATCCCCTGGATATTTAGTGTCGGCAGATACCCTTTTATTTCACCTTTGTAGTTATCCTGTTGCTGAATGGTAATAGGCCAGCCGACGAAGGGTTTTGCCTTTTCTAAAGCGGGTGATTCCCAACGAGGCCAGCATTCGAAAGTAATTGTGCGGTCGCTCTTTTTTAGGCGAATGATTCCATAACCTGTAGCAGGATTATAAAGTTCTTGGGGTTCTATCCCATAAAGCATAGGGTTAGCAACGGCATGCACGGTAATTTTGTTTCCAAAGCCGTCTTCATATTCGCCTGTGTAGCGTGGGTATCCCTCTTTGTGATTTTTCCCGGGCAGGGGTGGATACCAGCGACGAGGAAACCGAGTTCCCACAGCGGGAACTGCAAACGCATACGAGGAATCGTTCCAATCGTTCACTCCATATTGAACGGTTATTCCTAAATGTTGGTCTCCACAGATATGAACAGCAAAGCATTTTCTCCACAGAGATAAGGCTTCATTCCTGGCAGATGGAGGCCAACCATTGGTATCCGCATCTGCTTTTATGGCATAAAATTCGGGATATTCTTCCGGTGGATAAAGTTCTAACTTGGGTATGACATTGTCTCTTGTCTCATTTGAGGGAAGTGTGCTGGCGCTTGCATACAGGGTTTGAGATAACACTACTTTAAATTGAGTTCCATACGACCAATCTTCTATCCAGGTGTTTAAGAATTTCATCTGCCTATCACCTAACAACACAGCATTCGGAACATCCGCTTGTTTTTTAGGGTCAAAATTGTAATTTTGAAACCAGCCATTTTCGCACTGACTATCGGGTAAGAGTTCTTTGGGAGAGGATTTAAATTTTCGGTCTTCTAAAATAGCCATGCTAATTCCTGCATAGACAAGGTCTGTGTAATACACCGTGATACCTTGCTCAACAGGTGTTAGGTCAAAAGGAGGAGGAAGGTTGGCGGTTTGTGTTTTTTGTGCAACATTAACAAATTCGGGAGAATGAACATAACCACCGTCGTCCTGTTGCTTTGCTGGTCTCCCACCTGCACCCCAGAGATTTCCCTGATATACATCATGGTCATCTGGAATACAAACGGTAGGTCGTTCCTGTGTTAGGTATCGAAAAGACCAGTACCACAGATACCAGCGATAAAGATAATCTAAAATATCCACTTCCTTTTGAGTAGGACTGGCGTGTTCGTATATCTGGTCTCCTGAGAAAAATAGAAAATCTGGATTGTGATATTTAACTTTACTGACAAGGTCGGCATGAGGAAACCAAACTTTTGCAGGTGTCCACTCATAAAAACCTGTATCTACACCTTCCCCTCCTACCATTCTTGAACCTGTAAAAGCCGCTATTACAAAGGTATCTGTTTCTTTCGGTTCTTTACGAATAGTCCCATAATAAGCAAACGACCGCAGCTTTCCGTCTATATCATTTGCCTGTGTAACTACACGGTACTTTATATCTTTATTCTCTTTCCAGTTCGAAACTTCAAACCGTGCTACCCATGCTGTTCGGTCTGTCTTTGTTCGTGCAATCTCAAACCATTTCATACCCCGTTCTACTTCCAGACTGACCTCTTCCCCTTCCCCTACTCCCAACGGAAATAATTGAGTGGAGAGATACAAATTGCCTCGACTTAATGTATAGAGAGCACCTATGATAGGACCCACTTCTTTCTCTTCAGAACTAAGCTCTGTAACTTTGCTTCCTTTCATTTCCATATTTTGAAATAGGAAATTAGCAGGTAGGGAACCTTCTCCCGGATGCGATACCAGAGCGATATTCCCTTCTATTTGTTTTACATTCATTTTTTCAAGGGAAACATCGGATAATAATTCGTTGGTCTCTGCATTAAAAACATACAACCAGAGGTAAATCCATTCTCCTTTCTGGTTTCCTTGAAGTTGAATTCGGTAGGCAGGGCAAAATTTTGACGGCACTTTTCCCGTGCCGATTACAGGGGCATTTTTCTTGGTAAAGTCGCGAAATATGGCTCTGCCATTTTCATCCATTCCACCCATAATTCCCCCATTCACTCCTGGGCTATGGTGAACTAAGGCAGATGATTGAAAATCCATATCCCCTCCAGCACCTATCAAAAAACCTGCAAAACTATCAAAAACCTCTGATGTAGCAAATAAGGGCTTTACTTTTACATTTAACTGAAAATTTCCTTCTTCTTTACCAATACGATGACTGAGTATATGAACGGTGCGATAATCATGTTTTGTATCTTTTGTTACACTTTTAATTCCTTCTGTGGAACAACGCCAATCTTGAAGTCGGTTTGCCCATAAATAAGGACCCAACCAAACCCTTTCTGATGGAAACGAAAATTTATATTTAATTACGGTGCCCGTATCTAAACCATGTATTTCTTGGGCATTAAACAATAAAAGAAATAAACTAATGATAAATGTTAATAGATGTTTGGGACAGCTTTGGGTAATATTTTTTTTAGTTCTACTCATATTAGGTACCTCCAATTCCCATAAAATAAACGCCCTAATAAATAGTTAGTATTATTTATAAAAATATGTTAAAATTATTATATATGACATTTGAGATGATAAAGAAATAGGAAACATTGAATTTGTTTTTTGGCTGTGATAAAAGTATACTAATAATATAACAATCTAAAAAAACAATAACTGGAGGATGGTTATATGTTGAAAGTGAAATGTGTAAGTTTTCTGGTTGCGATTGGTTTAATAGTTTTCCCGTTATTTGCGGGAGCGGAGTCCCTTAATCTGGACTTCTGCGACAGTCTTCAGAAAGTACTTGAAAATTCACTTCTGGAAGGTGTAGACCTTGGGGAATTTCAGTATTTTCTGGATATGTTTCAACCGAATAGCATGGATTTGAACGGAAAGATATATGCAGATTTGCGAACAATACCGATACCTAATGTAGCGGGTTTAACAGAGGAACAAGCTCGCACTGTCTTGAAGGCATGGGGCTTCAATGTTGTAGATACTTTCTATACACCTCATCCTTCTGTACCGGAGGGACAGGTTATTCGCACAGACCCCGGAGCAAATAAGCGGGTAATTGCTGGAAGTAATGTGCGATTACGAGTTTCTACTGGGGCTGGGGATGAACTACAACCCTCTGAGGAAATCCCTGCAGTAGAATTTATTGGTAATCTAAGTGGGAATGGAATTCTGGATATTGCCAATGAATTTGGACTTATTCAGAGAATAGGCAATGATGATACATTTGATAATGGTGTATTAACTCATGAAGAGGTTTACAATGCATGGACTCACAATTTAACCCAATTCCAGACAGATATGGGTCCAACCCTTTCTGCGGTATTACCCGGTTTAATCCCCGGTCTTTTGGAAATCTTTCTTGCTTATCTGACTTTAGGTGATGGGGACTATACGATTTATTCTCAACCTACCCCTAATCAGTTTGAAGGTTATATGAATGGAGGGGTAATTAATCCACCGACACCATCTACGGCAAAGGGCTTTGTTAAGATGACCCAGACTTTAGATGAAGGTAAAACAAATATCACAGGGATTACTTTCAATATGGATATCACGAATATTGAAGGAATAACTTCAATCACTGCAGTAAATGTATCTACATCAGAAACCTGGTGGTCTATTGATTTTGGGAAAACCAATTTATCCATTGAATATACAGTTACACCCGAACAACTTGCTATGATTGATACAACCAAGATATTCCCAAATGATGCCTACTGGAACAATTTTTATATCATTGTTAAAACAATTGCATATCCTAATGGCGAAATTGCAGTCCGATTGGGTGATTTAGAACCAAAGTCTATCCTTGCAGAAGGTGAAGGTTCTTTCGGTATTATTGCAGGATTGATTGCACTTCTTGATGAACAGCTAAGAAAAGCCACGCGTGAACAATTTGGAACAGAAATGGGATTTGATAATCCTTACTTAAAGAAAGAAAATTATGTGGGGTTAAATGATTTACTTCCAGATGCAGACGCCGATGGTGATGGTGCCAGCAATCGCTGTGAATATGAATGGTTTGATAAAGAATATTGTAGAGAACTCATTGCAAAATGTGCCGGAAGTAATGTTATTACTAAGGATGGAGTAGATACGGGTAGTAATAGCACCAAAAAAGGCAGCTTCGTTTTTAGATTATGGAATGACCCCGAAGCAGAGGAATTTTATCTGGATGTTGAAATTACTCCTGGAGTTACATTGAGCAAAATAACTCAAATTGGTATCTTTGATGGTATGAATAATGAGGCCCCATTAATTTACAATTTCCCGGGTCCATTTACTTCTTCACCTTATAAGTACAGAATTACCCAGGCTGAATTGGAATCTATGCCTGAATCAACCAATCCACATTTAATTATTTGCACCAGCAACCAACCGGGTATTACAGACCGTGGTGAAATAGGTGCAGATTTAGTTCAGTATTGCCCTGAATTGTTCTCAAATCCCGGGAAAAAATGGAAACAAGAAAAGGCAGAGATAATCCGGTATACAGAAGCGGCTTTAAATCCAAACCTTCGTCCGGATTACTGCACTATGATGAGCGGTTGCCATATTAATCTACAAAATAACCGTGTAGTTCCTCCTGTTCCGCCTATTTCGAGTGGCACGGTATATGTAGATACTATCTTATATCTTGATACACAGAATATATCTTATAAGATAACTGTGGAACATACGGTAGCCAATCCGATTTCTGCTGGTCTTTATGCGGGTGGTGTCGGAGAAAATGGTGAACTCGTCTTAGACTTAGGTAGTGCTGTTTCCCCTATAGAAAGGGTTTTAACACCAGAGGAAGCACAACTTATTAGTGGTAAGGAACTGTATGTCCTGATTACCAGTAGTGATTATCCCGATGGAGAACTAAGAGCCCAATTAGATTGCACAGCTCAAGTACGATTTGTAAACGCAAGTTTTGATTCACAATCTCTGGATGTGTGCATGAATGGATTGCCGATATTTGTATTGGCTCAATATCCTTCTGCCTCAGAATACAGGCAAGTTCTTTCAAATGAATATAATTTGAGAATATTACCGGGCACAGGAGATTACGATACATGCTCCAACACTCCGGTAATTTCTACAGCATTGGATGTTTTTGGAGATAGCAGTGTAACTCTTGTTGCGACAGGTTGGGTAGATAGTCTGGAATTATTCACATTAGAAGATGATAACCGCGCCCCTGCAGAAGGGTTTGCTAATATACGATTTGTAAACGCTGTTAAAAATGGCTACAGTGTAGATTTTAGTTTCAGTGGTTGGCCACCGGAGTTGACACCCTTATTCTCCAATATTTCTGCTCTTTCCTCGACATCTTATTATGGGATAAGTGCTCCTGATACATTGGATATTGTTATTTCTAAGGCAGGTTTGCCTGAAGAAATAATTGTTACACAGGAAGGTGTCCAGTTCTTGCCCGGTGGTGTATATACGATATTCCTTGTGGGTCCCGTTCCATTAAAGAATGGCTATCAACTCCTTATAACTGAAGACAGACCCGGTGAATTACCTCCGGAAGGCACACCGGAAGGAGTCATAGAGGGTGAAGGCACACCTGAGGGCACTCCCGAAGGTGTTATAGAGGGTGAAGGCACACCTGAGGGCATTCCTGAAGGTGTTATAGAGGGTGAAGGCACACCTGAGGGCACTCCCGAAGGCACACCGGAAGGTATCCCAGAAGGAATTGTTGAAGGTGAAGTTCCAAAACCTCCACATACTGCCGACCAGAATGGAGATTGGCAAATAAACTTATCTGAATTGCTCCGTGTAATTCAGTTCTTCAATTCGGGTGGTTATCATTGCGACCCACAGGGTGAAGATGGCTATAATCCCGGTTTGGAAGGAGATAAGACATGCCAGCCACATGCATCCGACTATCTTCCAGCGGACTGGACAATCTCTTTGAGTGAATTGCTCCGACTCATACAGTTCTTTAATTCAGGTGGCTATCATCCATGCCAAGGTAGCGAAGATGGCTATTGTGCCGGTTTATAAATTGTAAGTTAAATTGATTATGAATGTAGAGATGCGAAATATCGCATCTCTACATTTTTTTTGATAAACAAAACTATTTCTGTAAAACAGTTTTGCTCTTTAATATTGGTAGCACAGGTAAGAACACCTGTGCTACTCTTAAAAACCTTATTAGTAATTAGAAAAAAATCTATCTGGGTTCTTGATAGTAAAAAGAATAAACCATAAAGGTCATGAAGGAAATGTTACACAAAGGACACGGAGGAGATGAGGGCAAAACATGTTTTATCTCTACATTGTGAACTTTGTGTAAATTCTCTGTGCTCTCTATGGTAAAAAAATAACCCACTTAAAAATTCCAGAGCGAGGATGCTTCAGCTACATAAGTAGAAGCATAGATGAAACCTTCTAACTCCAGTGAAAAAACATTCAACAGGATTTACATGTCACGAATGCATGAATGACAAACAAATTTTTAACTGGAGATTGTTAACATCTCTGGATAAAAGAGGTTTTTATTAAACAAAGATTGGTTATTTTACAACAACAAAGGTGTTGCAATTATAGATTTGATTTAATATCTTCTATATTTACATTATCCCTGACAGTAATCTATTATATTTCAATTGCTCTATATCATTAGAGAGGATATTAATAATGCTTCTTAAAAAATGTATACTTGTATGTCTTATTAAATTAAAGAGATGAGGTATTTTCTTGTTAATACCCCATCTCTTTTTTGTGTTGCTAATGATAAAATTATAACCTATTCATAATTTCTTCACTTTGTAAAACCGCCATAGTGCGATTTACAGGCCATTTACCGGGGAAACGAATAAATTCAACATGACCATCCATATACAGGAAATTGCAACCACCAGGGACATGATTGAACTCCTGCCCTATATCTGTGCTAACCCAATCTCCGGACACAGGAATTTCACTTTGGGCTTTGGCACTTGCCGCAGGATTATTAATATCTGTTATCATAAAGCGTTCAATCCCTTCTCTCAAACGATACATAGTAAGATTTTGCGTCCCGTCGAAGAATGTGAAGTCTTCGTCGTTTTTTGACGGGTCACCTAAACGGGGATAAAGATTACCTAACATAATAACCACTTGGGGATTGTTCGCCAGTAACCAGTCTATCATCACATTTACATCCGGGTTTGCCGGTGGATCGGGTCGGTCAATAATCCCCGGAAACCATGTATTCCATGCTAAATATAAATAAGAACAGCTACTATCATCTACTTCGCAGGGATAAAATTCTTTATTAGGCACACCGGCTGTGGGTACTAAATTCCCGGCTCGGTCACCAATAACTTGGGCTAGATTGTCTGCTTTATCAAATACTTTTACCGGGTCATTCCCTGTTGTTGCAGAAGGACATAATAACACCGCAGGGTCATTTAAATATTCCGGATATACTGCCATACAGTCAAGAACAAATTCTCCACTTAATTCGGTGCAATTATAAAGTTTGGAGGGTGGAAATCTTTCACCCTTTGCTTCATTAGAATACATCTTACATGTGAGACCTATCTGTTTTAAGTTATTCTGGCATGAGGAACGGCGTGCTGCTTCACGGGCACGAGCAAGAGCCGGTAAAAGTATGGCTGCAAGGATGCCGATGATAGCAATGACGACAAGTAGTTCGATGAGAGTGAAACCATGCTTTTTCATAAAATTCTCCTTAAAATTGAAGTTTAGTTAATAATTGTAAGAAATACATTGTATTTAGCTATTGTTATTATACAACAAATTTTTGTAAAAGTCAATATATTTTTATTTTTATTAAAAAAACAAGCCCCAACATTTACATGTTGGGGCTTGTTATGTAGGTTATTTCTTATTTTTTTACTTTGGCAATATGGAAGTTTTGGGTTTGGGTTCAAATGGGGAACCATCTGTTTTACGGATACGAGCACAGAATTCCCATTGTCCACTGCCCTGACGGATTTTTGCAAGTATATGGTTCCAACCCTGTTTTAAGTGTATCCCTATTGTATCATCATCAGGCACACAAGGACGATTTGTATTTTTCCCGAATACTTTTGTTCCATTTACCCAGATACGGGCACCGTCATCACTGCCAATTAACAGGTTAACATCTTGTTCGGTATCACTCCATACATAAGTGCTTAAATAAGCGACGCGATTTTCTCCACCTAAGATTTTATGGAGTTCAACAACCATAGGTTTGTTGGGATTTGTTCCTGGTGAAACAGGTTTCCACAATGCCTTTTCAGCTTCTTCGGGTTTCTCTGGAGCGAAAACAAACTCATACAACATGTTTGGGTTAATTTCATCATTTACATAGGGACCTGATACCATCCAGGTAGTGATAAAATCTTCAAATTTGGGAACTATATCCAGAGTTTTTTGTGCTTCTTGTTTTATAAGTTCCATCTGTCCTTGATGAATAACTTTTTCAAGAGCAGGGGTAATGATATCTGGAGCAATACCAATGAGCGTTTTTGAAAGTTTAACCACAGCAACTTCTGCTTCATTTCTTACCTGTTCGTTATCAAGGTATTGAGTTACAATAGACAATGCTTCCGGATAAGATGTATTTTGTAAGGCACCTATGACACCTTTTAATACTTCGGGTTTTGTGCTAATTGCGATTACATCGTTAAACAATTGCATCCGTTGTTCAGAGGTCATATTCCAGATATTATCCGATAATTGGATAACACCTGCAAGAGCCTGCCGACGGATAGATTCGTTCTCCGTTGTGCGTGCAAGTTCCAGTAATGCATTTAAAGGCTCTGCATTTCGCCAGTTGGAAAGAGAACGAATCAAAGATTCTTTTACGGCGTCTTCGGATTCGTGAAGATATTTGAGCAGCAAAGGTAATGAACTATCTACTTTACGCTGGGCTATTTTTTCCAATGCGGCTTTCTTTATTGTTGCAGAAGGATTTAATTCTAATAAAGCAGTAATCCGTTGTACAATTTCTTCATCCGTTGCTGTTGATTTTTGTGCTAAATTCAGACATGTTTCAAGTAAAGTATCTCTCTGGGGCAGTTCTGGATTAGCACGAGCAAACTCAATCAGGACAGGAACGGGCGTATCATCAGGCCAATTATTTAACGCCTGCATCACTATACCCAATTTATCTGCGGGAGTGTTTGCATTTATATATGTGTTCAATTTTTCCCATCCTTTAGCATGACCTGAGCGCGCAAGTACACGAAGTAAAACCGTTTGCACGGGTAATGCAGGATTGGAATCCAGTACGGACGAAATTTTTGCTAATTGTGTTTCTGTTTCTTCTGGTTTCAGCAATGCAATCTTTATAATTAGTTCTTCAAATAATTCCTGTTCCTCTCCTGAACTGGCTCCCGATAATATTTGCAAAACGGTATCGAGCATTTCTGGATTAGGTTGTTCTATCAGGCTTTTTATAGCCGATATTCTACATTCGGGGTCAGCATCCCCGGCGGATTGAAGTATTATAGGTTCACTCCCGGGAACTTTTCTTGCAGCAACTAAAGGTAAAAGAATTTTCTTCAAGGTAGGATTAATATCCGATTTCTTTAAAATGTCTAACATTCCCTGTCCTGCATCATCTCCGGGCATTGAAGCAAGACTTGCCTTTGCTAATTCTGCTTCCGTTCCCTCTCCAAGGGCTTTGGAAATAAGTAATGCTACTTCCGACTTGCCACCTATTACGCCCAGTGCATTTATGCTGGCTTCTCGAATTGACGGATTCTCACTATTGAGACTGTTAACTACATACGGTAGTATATCCTTTCTTTTTTGTGAAGCAAACAGATTGATAAATTGAACCTGATTTTCGGGCGAAGCAAATGCCATTTCTTTGCATACAGCATTCAAAAGAAGTTGTTTATTTTTTATCAGAGGTGTAGCACCAATAACGAGACGAACAAAAGCGGAATCAGGGTCACTCAATGATTTAACCAAAACTTTAACCCCTTCCTCTTCGGAATATTTTAAGAGACTGCGAAGTGATGCTATACGAAGTGAAGGGGGATATGTGTTATCTGCACTTATATCGCGGATAACCGATAAAGCATCCACGGATTTTTTCTTTGCTAATATTTTATCAGCACATGCAAATGCTTGTTGTGTCAATTTCAAGCGTGCTGATTCAACGGCTTGTGAGCGAGCCGTCCATAAGGCAGAAAGAGCACTTTCATCTTCCATCATGCACAAAGCAGAACCTGCCGCAATGACCGTATCTGGTTCATTATTATTCAAGAATACGGCTATAGCAGGTATAGATTTTAAATCTTTTCGTAAACTAAGGGAAGTCATGATTCCAATACGATTTTTACCTTCTGTTGTTTGTAATGCATTTCGTAAGGAACGAGCCGCTAATTCTCCGGGTATTTTTTCGAGAGCAAAACGGGCTGAATCAAATAACTCGGGAACCTGTAATAAATCGGTTAAAACGGGAACAGATATCTGGGTGCCTAATTCTCCTAATTTTGAGCATACATATTTTTTAGCATCTGTTGTTGCATCGGAAAGCAGGAACTTAATCATTTCCTTTTCAACACTTGTCATAGACCTTTTATCCGATGTCATAACACGGAGGTACTCGTTAATCTGAGTTATTGCGGCACGACTATCTAAGGCTTTGTATCCTTTTATCCGTTCCAATAACTCAGCAAGGGGAATATAACGATTTTCTTCCCAGATACGAACCTCATTAGGTCCTGGAAAATCTTCTGGGACCGATTGGGTTACTTTACCTGTTGCACACCATTCAGCCCCACGCAGGAATGTAGTAAGGAAGCCGGCACATTGCAATGCAACAGGAGTATCCTCCTGAGGATGTCCTAAAACGGTCTGGAAAATTCTGCCTTTGCCATATTGAACGGTGAACAGAATAGGCTCATGTTCGCCGGTTCCTTTTTCTTCAGGACTGGAATATGCAGTTGCGAGAACCGTTAAGTTTTCCGCTGGACCGCGTAGACGGTCGTACAACTCATCTTTTGCATGGAGCCATATCGGAGGAAGTCCTTTTGTGATGGGATGGTTGCGGTCGCGTATAACAACCTGGAAGGTGTGCTGTGTTCCATGGCTACCGCCAGGTCCCGGAGTATTATCTTTTATCACCTTACCATCACGCCAGCGGACATACGGACCCCAGCGTTCATCACGGTTGCCCCAACCACCAAGACCGATAATCTTATTAAATTCAGGCCATTCAGGAAAGGCATTATTAGCGGCATGATAAACAACAACGCCCCCACCATTTTCGACATAAGATACAAAAGATTGTTTTACCTTCTCAGGCCAGGGGTCTCCGTTGTAATCTAAAATGACCACCTGATAATTTTGGAATTCCGGCTGAAAGGTGGAAAAATCACCGCCCTGAGCAGGTGCTTGTAATACATCTACTTGAAATAGCCCCGTTTTCTCCAGAGCATCTTTCAAAATGGGGGAACTGATGTCCCAGCGATGGTTATTTTGTCCTGTTACTATTAGGGCTTTTATGGTAGGTTCGGCAATAAGGTTTATGGGGATAAAGGTGAACATAAGGGCTACAAGGAGTATTCCCATAATCATTTGTTTTGTTCTATAACTCATATTATTTCTCCTATGTATGAAAAAAGGTTCATAAGTAATTACTATATATTTAGGTGCCACGGCTCACGCATAGGTCTGCAGAGCATACGATTGGCTTCTGAATCATTTATAAAGGTTTCTGAATCGGGGTCAAATTTTAAGGGTCTGCCTAATTTCAGGGCTATAAGTCCCAGATGACCAATCATGATAGAATGATGTGCTACTTCAGCAGGAGTAATCGTTTTTTTGCGTGTGCGGACGCATTCTAAAAAGTTTCCAATATGATTGGAAGAACGGTATAAATGTAATTCATGCGGTTTAATTTCCGTTTGAACCAGAGACCGCGGGAAAGCATCGAAGGCACCCCGGTCTACATGTATCCAGCCTTCTGAACCTTTAAATAAAACGCCACCTTTTTGCCGTGCCGTTACTAACATATCAAAACCTTCTTTAAATTTGCACAGGAATTCATAATCTTCTACAGTGTCAAAAAGCCCATCTTCTGCTTTAGGCCAATGCCCACCTCTTGGGATAATTTCGACAGGGCCTGTAAGTTCCGTTCCCATTCCCCATTGAGCTATATCACAATGATGTCCAGCCCAATCGGTTAATTGTCCCCCAGCATAATCACTAATCCAGCGGAAATTCCAATGACAACGGGCTTCACAATAAGGAGCATACGGAGCGGGACCTAACCACATATCATAATCGAACCATGGAGGTGGGTCTGATGGAGTCGTGCTACCTTTATTAATTGAATTTTTAGAAGGGAGACCTACAACAACATATTTCACTTCGCCGATGTATCCGTTACGAACAAGTTCGCATGCTTGACGAAAATGTTCCTGAGACCTCTGCCAACTACCGGTTTGCCAGATTCTGCCGTATTGTTCCACGGCATCTACAATGGCTCTACCTTCCTTAATAGAGCCTGCTAATGGCTTTTCTCCATAAATATCCTTTCCTGCTTTTGCTGCCATGATTGCAGGGATTGCATGCCATTGGTCTGGTAATGCCAACGACACCGCATCAATATCTTCCCGAGCAATTAATTCACGGAAATCGTTATAACCTGCACAGTCCTGGTTGCCATAACGGTCATTGACTTTTTTCATTGCTGATTCACGATGCTTTCCATCTACATCACATACCGCTACGACTTGTGCAGATGGTTGGTCAAGGAAACCTTCCATATTGGATGTTCCCATACCGCCGACACCGATACAACCGATTGTAATTCGTTCACTGGGAGGAACTGCTCCATCAAGTCCTAATGCTCTACCCGGAATGATATACGGGAATGCAACGGTTGCCAATGAAGCAAGCCCTGTCCTTTTTAAGAATTCCCTTCGATTTATGGATTCCTTTTTTTGCCTTTTCCGTTTCATAAAAATTACCTCCATAGATTGGGTTTTGCTATATCAATAAAAAGATTTTTCTATCATATCAGACTATCAAAACAAAAAACGAGTTTTAATTGCAAGGGAAAAAATAAATTTTTTCTTTTACCTATAGCAATGAGATTTTGAAAAGTCTAAAAATTATAATTTCTTTTGTTTTATTTGATTTTCTAAAATATGAATTGTTATGGTAATTTTTATAAAACTTTTGACAATCTTGTATTATAAGGAGACAAGCAATGAGTCATAAAACCTTGTTTGGAATACCTCTTTCGGATAAAACCATAAAGAAAGGAGAGAAATTAAAGAAGAAGTTTGCCAAAAAGTTTGGATACACAGGTACCGATGAGTTCCCTCTAATTGCTAAACCCAATGATATATTATCTCCTTTTATTAATTTGCATGATGTTTTTTCCGAGAAAGAAGGTGTTCCTCTTGACCCCAATAAAGGTATGGCTATTGGAACAATTCGTATGGGATATGGTCATTATCGCATTGGAATGGCAATAGCCTCCGCTGTTAATTACGCGGGTTATATTCCTTATTGGTTTGATTTATTGAATTTTAATAGTGCCGGGGCACGAATGATTCGTTATCTGGATTATTGGTATTCCCTGGGTTCGCGTATATCCCAAAAATCAAAGCTATTTAACCGTTTCTTTTGGGACCCCTTGATGGGCAAATGGTATCGAGGGTTGGAAAAGAATTATCCCGTGATGGCAACTGCAGAAATATTATCGGATGTATATCGTCAACTCGATTCTAATATTCCTGTTTTGGCGACACATCCCTTTAATGCACAGGGTGCAAGTTTTGCAGGGATAAAACGAGTGTTAAATCTTATTCCAGATAATTGTCCATTAGGTTTTCATCTTTCACCGCATGCGTTGCAGATAGTACAGGGGCCTTCTGAATATTTTGGTTTCCGAACATTACGAGGAATGATTCCACCAGGTATCGGGAAGGGAATTCCACAAAACCAAATAAAAGCAGTTGGACACTATGTTGACCATGAATTATTGGCTCCCTTAGAGGAAGATGTGCAAAATCGTATATCCCGTATGGATAAAAAAGAACCTCGTCGATTTTTAATTTCCATTGGAGGAGCCGGGGCACAGCAAGATTTGCTCGTAAATATTGTGAAGTTTTTATGGAAATGGATAAAAGAGGGGAAATTGATTCTATTTGTGAATTTTGGAGACCATGCAAATGCATTAGAATACTTTAAGAAAAATATTCCACAGTTTGAGGACTTGCTTATTTTGCACAATCAGTGGGAGGAAACAAAGCAGTTTGTAAAGAAAGCAATAAACAACGAGATAACAGGGACACTTCATGGTTTCCTTCACGAAAATACCTATTCTGCTGTTTATACAACAAATTTATTGATGCGTCCAAGCGATTTATTAATGACTAAACCGAGTGAACTTGCCTTTTATCCGATACCCAAACTATTATTAGAACGAGTTGGCGGCCATGAGGCATGGGGCGCCATTCGTGCCAGTGAAATTGGTGATAGTACCCCGGAATGTGTGGGGCTTGATTTTACATTGCAGGTGCTAAACATGCTCGTTGAGGAAGATGATTTGCTGAAAATGTATAATGAACAAATCCTACTACTTAAAAAGATTGGCATTTATGATGGGGCATACAAAGCAGTAGAAATTGCTTTGGAGAAGAAATTATAAAAGGGCTATTCTTACTTTTATAGAATTTTATAGAATTTTAATAGAAGCTACTATAGAAAATATCCATCAACTACACTTTATTTTTGAACTATGCCAATATAATGATATGAAATAGTAGATTTTTAATCAAAACAATAAAGAATTTTTATATAAAAAAATACCCTAAAAGTATTTGACATTATTAGTTTAATCTTGTATTATATTAATATAATAGTTGTTAATGTTAATTTAAAATTTAATATAACAACAATTCTTAAAGTTATCCGTGCTACTTGTGAGGGCTAATACATACAAAGTTCGGATAACAAAAAAGAAAGGAGAAGGGTTATGAAAAAACAGGGTTTCACACTTATTGAACTACTCGTCGTCATTGCCATTATTGGTATTCTTGCGGCAATTTTGCTGCCGGCACTCGCTCGAGCGCGAGAAGCAGCACGTCGTTCCTCCTGCCAGAATAATCTGAAACAATGGGGAACTGTCTTCAAAATGTATTGTAACGAGGCGAAAGGTGAAAGATTTCCGCCGTTACAGATTGTAAAAAGTGCTCAAGCTTCAGAACCTTATAAGGTTGCTTTGGCTGCTGCTCCAGCTGTTGAGACCATTTATCCTGAGTATCTCACAGACCCATCTATTGCCGTTTGCCCATCAGATGCCCGTGATACCACTCAGTATTTAAAGAAACAAGACGGAACTACCTGGTTGATTGATGAGCCAGAACGCTTGGATGCCAGTTATGCTTATGTTGGTTGGGTATTAGACCGTTGCAAAGAGGCTGGAATTAGTAATGTGGGTAGTTATCCAACATTGAATTCGTTGATGTCTCTTTTAGGGGGACAGGCTCCGGACCCCAGTGCACCTGTTCCCAGACAATTTGCTGCAGCAGTAGATAAACTGCTCAATGATTCACTTACTTACATTGGAGCATGTTTAAATCCAGGAAATGCTGCGGCAGCACAAGAATTGAAACGGATTGTAGATAGTGATATTTCGGTTCCAGTACCTCTCGGCAATGGAGGTAGCAGTACGATATACCGCCTCCGTGAAGGTATTGAAAGATTCTTAATTACGGATATTAATAATCCAGCCGCATCCAATAACGCTCAGAGTGAAGTCTATATTATGGTAGACCAATTCTCTGCCTATGGTGCTATAGATTTCTTCAATCACCTTCCGGGCGGTTGCAATGTGCTTTACATGGATGGTCATGTTGAGTTTATCCGTTACATCGGTTCTAACGATACAACCAATCCAGACCTCAATGCTACGGAACCCATTCTACCGAGTTTTGGTGTAGTAATCGGTGTTATCGCTCAAGCAGGTGGTTATCAATAACAAATTAATTTATAGCCCTCACAAGAAATTTCATGGGGACAGCAAAAGCTGTCCCCATTTTATAGTTTTTCCGAAAAAGTTGTATTTTTGAGTCTTTTCTGCTGGTATTTTATAAGACAGGCAATAAAACAATCTATGATTGTAAGAAAAACAGGAATATTTAAGATAGCCTTTATTTTTTATTTTAAGCTTGATAAAAATTTGACTTTTGACTTGTAACTATGTATTATTAATATTGTAGTTATTAAGTGTTCTTTAATAATTTAACAAACAATTAAACCCGAATGTTATCCGGGCGACTTGCGAGGGCTTAGATAAAAAATGTCTCGGGTAACAGAAGAAAAAGGAAAGGAGTAGGGTTATGAAAAAACAAGGTTTCACACTCATTGAACTACTCGTCGTCATCGCCATTATTGGTATTCTCGCCGCAATATTGTTGCCGGCACTTGCCCGTGCACGAGAAGCGGCACGTCGTTCCTCCTGTCAGAATAACCTGAAACAGTGGGGTGTCGTATTGAAGATGTATTGCAACGAAGCAAAAGGTGAAAGATTTCCGCCGTTGCAAGTTGTCAGAACAAAGTGCGAAAATCCAGCAGAAAATTACAAATTTGCAATTGCAGCAGCACCTGCCGTAGATACTATTTATCCTGAATATCTGACAGATCCCTCCATTGCCATCTGTCCGTCGGATGCACGGGATACCGCACAGTACCTGAAAAAACAGGATGGTACCACATACTTAACATGTGAACCAGAACGCATTGATGCCAGTTATGCTTATTTAGGTTGGGTCTTCGACCGTAATAAAGAATTAGGAACAGCGCCACTGAGTAACTACTCCGTATTGAATAGTCTCATTTCATTAATGGGTGGTCAGGCAGTCAGTAGTTCTTCCCCTGTTCCAATTCAATTAGCAGAAGCCGTCAGCAAATTAATCACTGACTCACTTACACCTATAGGTGCTTGCATTAGCAGTCCTAACCAAGCAGCTGCAACTCAATTAATGGCAATTGCTGACAGAGATATCTCTGTTCCAGCAGGCACAGGAAATGGTGGAAGTAGCACAGTATACAGACTTCGTGAAGGTATTGAAAGATTCTTGATTACGGATATTAATAATCCAGCCGCATCAAATAATGCTCAGAGTGAAGTCTATATCATGTTAGACCAATTCTCTGCCTATGGTGCCATTGATTTCTTCAATCACCTTCCGGGCGGTTGCAATGTGCTTTACATGGATGGTCATGTTGAGTTTATTCGTTACATCGGTTCTAACGATACAACCAATCCGGATGTAAATGCTACAGAACCTATATTGCCCAGTGTTGGTGTTGTTATTGGTATCATATCTCAAGCAGCTGGTTATCAATAATATTTAACTTTTTCCGCCCTCGCAAGGAATTCCATGGGGACAGTAGATGCTGTCCCCATTCTTTTTTTAAATACATAAAAACTGTACAAATCATTTATATAGTGAAAAAATTTGCAGTATATTAATTTTTGTGGTATGATAGTTCTACTATTACAAATGTGGTTTCATTTTTATGTTAGTAAAAAAGTCTCCAGACATAATACAAAAATTGGATATACTTACTCGTGGGGCAAAATACGATGTTTCTTGTGCATCCAGTGGTGTAGAAAGAAAATCATCAACCGGAAAACTGGGAAATACTTTGTCAGGGGGGCTTTGCCATAGTTGGTCATCAGATGGAAGATGTATTTCCCTTCTAAAAACACTTCAAACTAATTATTGCCATAACAATTGTGCCTATTGTATTAATCGTTGCAAAAATGACATAAAACGGACAACAGTGGCTCCTGAGGAATTGGCAAATATAACTTATGAATTTTACCGCAGAAATTATATCGAGGGGCTTTTCTTGAGTTCAGGAATATTTAACAATGCTAATCGCACTATGGAACTTATGTTAGACACGGTAAAGATATTAAGGAAACGCTATGGATTTAATGGATATATTCATATGAAGATACTTCCGGGAGCCGAAGAAAACGCCATCGAAGAGGCTATTTTGTGGGCAGATAGGGTAAGTATTAATGTGGAATTACCAACAACATCCTCTTTGCAATTACTTGCTCCACAAAAAGATTTGAAACAAATTATTGCTACAATGCGTAAAATAAATGTAATTCGAGAAAAGTTGCTTTCTTCCTCACAGGGAAATGGTTTTTACGCCAAGAGCGGTCAAAGCACCCAGATGATTATCGGTGCTACCCCAGAAACGGATTGGCAAATTTTACGACTTTCGGAATATCTGTATAGAAATATTCAATTAAAGCGAGTATATTACTCTGCCTATGTTCCATTAAATCAAGACCCTATTTTACCTTCTTTTACGAACCCACCTTTGCGACGCGAACATCGTTTATATCAAGCGGATTGGCTTCTTAGGTTTTACAAATTTTCATTAGATGAACTTCTTACAGAAAAAAATCCTAATCTTGACGAGCGTTTTGACCCTAAAGTCTCTTGGGCATTGAGACATTTACAGTTTTTTCCTGTGGAAATTATGCGAGCGGATATATTCCAGTTGCTCCGTGTTCCTGGGATAGGTCCTACATCAGCCCGAAGGATTATACAGGCAAGGAAAACCGGGACATTGAATATGGATATCCTGAAAAAATTAGGGGTTGTCGTTAAAAGGGCTATTTATTTTATAACTATACAGGGAAGATATTTTGGTAGCATTTCTTTAGACCATCCTCTATTGCCTGAAAAACTTTTAGAACGAGAATTTCCTAATGATGTAGAAGTCGGAGATTTGTTTAATCATGAACAACAACTTGCCTGAAAAGCAGCCTCCAGAAAAAACTGACTGGCTATTGTTTCCCCAAGAAATAAGCCGCGATGATATTGAAAAAGAGATTAAGAAAACCCCGATTGCTATACAAAAAATATTAAATTACTATCTTTTAACAGACTTTGAAAGCAAATATGAAGAAATTCATCTTTTTTTAAAGCATTTCAATGAAAACAAGAAAATACCGATTGCAAAAATAAATAACCCTGTTATTTATAAAATAATAAAAACAGCGAGAAGTATCCAGAGACAAATTCATAAATTGATGGGATTACTTCGTTTCCGAGAAATTGAAGGCGGGTATCTCTATGCGTCATTTACTTCTGATTTCAATATAATAGGTCCTCTTTCTTTGCATTTTTCACGAAGGTTCCCCGAGGAAAAACTTATAATTCACGATACAAAACGGAGGAAAGCCTTATTCGTAGAAAAAGGAAAGTTATATGAAGTAGTTTCTCTTAATACATTGCCATCGGATACAGATGAGGAAAGTTTTTTTCGATAATTATGGCAAAGGTATCATCAAAATATCTCTATTACAGAGAGAGAAAACAAGAAACTTCAGAGGCAAAATATTCCTCTTAAATTTCAACATTGGTTAACGGAATTTAAGGGTTCCTGTGCTCTCCCCCAATTAGATGGGAATAGGGAAAATATTTAAATAGAAATATTTTTAAGAGACATTATTACTTTCTTACCTACCGAGATGGAATAGGAATTGCAAATAGGTTAGGTAGTAAGAATGTTTCTGTTATAGGGATTGAAGATACAACCTTTTTCAATATTTAGATTTCGATATAGACCTTATTCAATTAAGAAATCCCTATTGGAGAATAATTATAATAAATGCACTTGTTTTAATTATAAATAGTTTAGGGAAGAATAGATGCATATTATATTAGCAAAACCTCGTGGATTTTGTGCGGGTGTTGAAAGGGCAATTCATTGCGTCAAACGCGCCCTGGAATTATTTGGAAAACCGGTATATGTCCTGAACCATATTGTTCATAATACTCATGTTGTAGAAATGCTAAAAAAACAGGGGGCTATTTTTGTGCGGAATATAGAAGATGTTCCGACAAATTCTATTTTACTATTCAGTGCCCATGGGGTTGGACCGGAACAATGGGAAAAAGCACGGAAAAGAAATTTAAAAATAATTGATGCTACTTGCCCATTAGTAGAGCGTGTTCATCGTTTAGCAAAGAAATACGCAGAACAGGGTTATACGATATTACTTATAGGAGATGCAGGGCATGATGAAACTATCGGGACAATGGGCTGGGCAAAAGGGAATGTATTTTTAGTTCAAAATGTCCGCGATGCAGAAACAATCGAAATTCCAGAAACCAATCGTATCGCTTATATAACTCAAACAACTTTGAGTGTAGAGGATTGCAAAAAAATTGTGGATATTCTCCAACAGCGTTTTCCTAATTTACAATCTCCATCCCGCGGAAATATATGTTATGCAACAACGAACCGCCAAAAAGCCGTGCTATCTTTAGCGGAAAAAGCAGATATTGTAATTGTTGTAGGAGATTCGGAAAGTGCAAACAGTCGCCGACTTGTAGACATAGCCAAAAGTGCAGGTAAAATTGCCTATTTGGTTCTCGATGCCACAGAAATTCAACCGAAGTTTTTAGAAGGGGTAAAAACCGTTTTAATCACTTCTGGAGCATCTGTTCCTGAGGAACATGTTCAGGGAGTTATCCAGTTTTTATCTTCTATTGAAACCTGCACAATCGAAGAAATTTGTGTTGCATCGGAAAATGTTCATTTTCAAATTCCAAAAGAAATAAAAGATAACCATTAATTTCATGTATTTCGGTTTTGGAGAAAAAAATCAATGGATTGGAACAAATCACTTGAAAAAATAGCAAAAACAAATCCAACATTAGATATACGCACAGACCGACTATCTCGCTGGTTATATGCTACAGATGCTTCTATATATGAACTTATGCCTGCGGGTGTGGCTTTTCCAAGAAATACTGATGAGGTTCAGCAATTAGTTGTTCTATGTGCTAACGAAGGTATACCCCTCATACCGAGAGGAGCCGGCTCGGGTTTAGGGGGTGGTGCTATTGGCGAAGGTTTGATTATTGACCTTTCTCGTTATATGCGAAACACTTCCAGAGTTAACAAAGAAGAACAATCGATATGGGTTGATGCGGGGACAGTACTGGATAATCTGAATGATTTTGTCAAACCTGTTGGATTGATGTTTGGTCCGGATGTAGCAACGAGTTCCCGAGCGACGATTGGCGGAATGATTGCGAATAACTCCTCCGGTGCTTTTGTGCATCATTATGGAGTTACAATAGACCATATTCATGCTATTGAAATAATTACATCTACCGGAGAAAGACAAATCCTGGATAAAGATACACCTGAAACATGGAAGAAATTAGAAATTATTGCAGATTTGGTAAAACCGCATATATCGGAGATACAAGCCCTATTTCACGATGGTATAAAAAAGCGCTGGCCTGGATATGCATTAGACCGTTACTGTAAAATTCTCCCCTGTCCCATTCCTCTCTTCGGTGGAAGTGAAGGGACTTTAGGAATTATTACACGAGCCAAATTAAATCTCGTTCCCATTCCCGGACAGCGGACTTCGATTGTTTTTATGTTTCATACGATAGAAGAAGCCATGAATGCCATTGTCCCTTTGATGAATTTCCAGCCTGCAAGCATTGAACATATTGATGATATTCTTTTCAATCAAACACGGGGACAACGCAATTTTGAACCTGTTCGTCAATTATTAGGTCTGGATAGTGCTCAATATAAATCGTTGCTTTTTGTGGAATTCTTCGACCCCCCTCAGGACCTTATCAATGAAGTGCTAAACCTAAAATTAGGGCAAAATTTCCTTTACTGCAAAGATGTTCAGCAACGCAATATGCTCTGGGAATTCCGTAAAGCAGGGTTATCATTACTCACAGGAATGAAAGGTTCTGCCAAACCTGCCACAGGTGTTGAGGATACAGCGGTTCGTCCTGAAGATTTACATTTGTATGTTCAGGAATTGTCGGAAATTATGAACCGCTACGAGGTGCAGGCTTCTTTTTATGGACATGCTTCTGCGGGGCTTTTGCATGTCCGCCCTGTATTAGATTTGCATAAACCTACGGATATTAAAAAATTTCGCAAATTAGCGGAGGATGTTTTTACCCTGGTTCGAAAATATCGGGGAACTTTTACCGGGGAACATGGAGTAGGAATGGCTCATTCCGAATTTATGAAAGAGCAAATCGGAGAGAATCTTTTCCGACTCATGGCACAAATCAAGCATACCCTTGACCCTCAATGCTTGATGAACCCCGGTAAAATAACAGATGTGTCTCGTTTCCGTTTTGATGAAAACCTGCGATGGCGGAAATTAACCCTTCCCTTTGAACCTTGTTTAGCCTTTTCTGCAAAAGATAACTCTTTTATTGGTAATTTAGAACAATGTAATGGATGTGGAGCCTGCCGAAAAGAAACCCCTACTATGTGTCCTACTTTTATTGCTCGCGGCGAAGAAATTCTCTCCACACGAGGTAGAGCCAATATTATCCGCCATATAATCGAGGAATCTGCACATAATCCGAATATATTATATTCCTCGGAACTTGAACAAGCCCTAAAATATTGCCTTGCCTGCCGTGCCTGCACTGTGGAATGTCCCTCTAATGTAAATATGTCCCTCTTAAAAGCGGAATTGCTCCATGCTCTGAACTCAAAATACCTACCCCGATTTACAAAATTCCTGCTAAGTAATATAGATACATTTGGCAAAATAGCAAGTTTGACACCTTCATTGGCAAATTTTAGTCTAAATAACAAGTGGTTGCGGAATATCTTGGAGCATTTCTCCGGAATTATAGCAAAGCGACCTTTGCCCTTGTATGCTCGTGAACCTTTCCACCGCTGGTTTTATAAAACCTATAACGGTTGGAAAACTCCTAAGGGAATACGAGGAACTATTTTACTATGGGATGATTGCTTCACACGCTACCATGAACCCGAAATCGGGAAGGATGCCGTAAAAGTATTGACATCCGCAGGATTTCGAGTAGAGATTTTGCCTGACAGAAGTTGTTGTGGTAGACCGTCATTCAGTGTCGGAAACCTCGAAAATGCACGAAAAAAAGGTGAACAAAATTTAAATATCTTAAAGGATAGAAAAGAACCTATCCTATTTTTAGAACCTTCATGCTTTACCATGTTTTATGAGGATTATAAAGAATTAAAACTGGAATCAGCGGAAATGATTGCAGAAAAATCCATGCTTTTAGAAGAATTTCTGGTAAATCTACTGGATAGCGATTCTTCTGCTTTATCTTTTTCTCGAAATAAATCTATGCAGATTGCAGTACATACTCATTGTCATACAAAAGCAACTCGTGGAAGCATACCTATGAAAAGACTCTTATCTCGCATTCCGAATGCGCAGGTTCAAATACTACCTTCTGCCTGTTGTGGAATGGCAGGTGCCTACGGAATAATGAAAGATACTTATGAACTATCTATGGATGTAGGTAAACACCTAAAAGAATTGATAGAAAAATTACCCAATAGTACAAAAGTAGTCGCTTCTGGCACCAGTTGTAGACAACAAATCTCCTATATAACTAATCGGAAAGCAGAACATTTTATACAGGTTCTTGCACAAACAATAAATTAAAAGGAGACTACAATGTTAACAGGGAGAAAACGAAAATTATTATTTTGGAGTTTTTTCATTTTAGCCCCTATCTTATTTCCTGTTATTACATTCTTTGCTCTGGCACATTATAGTGCCTATCACAATCCCATGCCCCAAGATTTCAGACAAAGCATATACAAAGATACGGAACGAAAACCTCTTGCCCAACCTATAACACTAAAAATCGTAACCTACAACATTCAAGATACCTGGGTTGTAGGCAGATATCGTCCTGAACGAATGTATGCCTTATCTCAAAAATTAGCGGAATTCGACCCGGATATTGTTGGTTTTCAAGAATCTTTTATAAAGAAAGACCGTGATATTCTTATAAAAGAACTTACATCCAAAAGCAGACTAAAATATTATCAATATTATCCGAGTGGTCTATTAGGTAGTGGTAAATTTACGATGAGTGCCTTTCCTATTCGCGAAAATTTCTTTTACCGTTATAAAGTTACGGGTGACTGGTATCGTTTCTGGGAAGGGGACTGGTGGGCAGGTAAAGGCTCGGGACTGGCTCGAATTGAAATCCCCGGAGTAGGTTTCCTCGATTTTTATAACACACACTTACAGGCAGGCTACGGAAACCCTCGTTATCGTGCTGTAAAAGAAGCACAGGCAAAAGAATTAGCAGATTTTATTAATACATCCTGCTGGACAGAGTTCCCCGTGATTTTGGTCGGAGACCTAAACACACGAAGAGGTGAAGATGCTCATGACAGTTTGGTAGTTATTGCTAATCTGGTGCGGATAATAAATATTGACTCAAGCATTGACCACATTTATGCAAGAAAAAGTCCCTATTATCAATTTGAAGTATTAGAAACCGTAGAACTTCAAGAAGGAATAAGTGCTACAGGGAAACCTATTCGATTAAGTGACCATAATGGCTATATGACAACGGTAAAAATAACCCCAATTGGAAACTAAACCTATAAGGAGAATAAAAAATGTTAAAAAACTTTAACAAAATTCACTGCTTAACGCTTATTTTATTATGTTCTTTCTCTATATGGACCTTTGCAGAAGCGTCTCTGGATGAAGTTTCCGCAAAGTTAATATCTGCATGGGAAAAACAAAAAACCATTAAAGCCGATGTAGGAGCAGATGCTAATATCCCCATAAATAATACCAATAGTATGAAGTTAAAGGGAATTGGGGAATTATTCATCAAGCGTGATGGTGATAATGATAAATTCGCCCAGAAACTTTCTGCCTTCCCCGCTTCAGCAGTAGAATCCGGAAATTCAGCACTTATGAATACTCCTGTTGCAAAAGCCACAGTTATCTTCGATGGCAAAGAATTTTTCGTTACATATCAATTACTTGCTGTTACTGATACCATCAAAACATCGCCCGACATTACTAAAGGGGCAATTCCTATCGGAGGGAAAAAAATGTTTGATACCGTTAAGGAAAAGATGAATATCACTGTAGGACCTGAAACGGAATGGGATGGGAAAAAGATGGTAGCCTTAAAACTTGAACCGAAAGAAGGACCCGGTGGTGATTTTTCTTCTGCCCATGTGCTGATGGACCCCGATTTAGGAATTATCCGCAGATTGGAAATTATCGGCAAGGACCAAACACCCATGTTCCTTCTCAAATATAAAAATGTTAAAACAGGTATTGATATTCCCGATGAAACATTTCAGATACCGGCACAAACTACACCTACTCCTCCCACAAACGGGAAATAAAAACTTTCAAATATGCAGGAAATAATTAGGAGGGGTATATTTTTATATACCCCTGATTTTTTTACTCATTAATTGCAACAATTTTGTTAGAAACCCTATTAATTATATTCCTGGGAACCTGAACACAAATATAGTCATAAATCTTTTTTTATATTTCAAAAATAAGTTATACTTATTCAAAAAAGAATTACACCTTATTTAGAGACAAACTTATGGGACATATCGTCAATCCAGAACGGGAATATCGGTTATTGCAACAGCAAATGGATAACTCTATAACCACAGTCCCTCCATCGCCCATATTAACAGAAATTTTAAAGATTTTATTTACTCCAGAAGAAGCACAACTTGCCCGACATTTACCCACACGACCTATATCAATAAAAAAATTAGCAAAACAATTAGATATGGAACAAATGGCTTTGGAGGATAAACTTTGTGATTTAGCCCTTCGTGGACTTGTGGTAGATGTTAAAAAAGGAGATGAACATTTCTTTTCACTGTCCCCAGTGTTAGGTGGTATTTTTGAATTTATCATGATGCGTACCCGTGATAATTTGCCTATATCTGAATTAGCCAAACTTTTTGATGAATACTTAAAAAAGAATAAAGAATTTATATATAGTGCTTTTGATACGGACTATCCTTTTGCTCGAACTTTTATTCGTGAGGAAACATTAGAAATAGCAGTAGCAGATAGCACGGAGATATTGGATTGGGAACGAGTCTCAAAGATTATTGAAACGGCTACAAATTTGAGTTTGGGATTGTGTGCCTGTCGTCATAACAATCACCACCTTGGTAAAGCATGCTCTGCACCTTTGGAAACCTGTATATCTATAAATGGTGGTGCAGATGCCATGATACAAATGCAAATCTCAAAGCCAATCACAGCGAAAGATGCATTGAAAATTGTGGAGGAATGCAAATCTCAACAATTAGTCCAGATAGGCGATAATGTTCAACAACAGGTTACCTTTTTATGCAATTGCTGCTCCTGTTGTTGCTCTTTATTGAATGCAATACGCACATGTAATATTAAACACGCTATCAAAACTTCGAATTGGATAATGTCGGTTAATACGGAGCAATGCAAAGGATGTGGAAAATGTTCCCAGGTCTGTCCTGTCAATGCAATTGATATAAAAAGCCCGATAAACACAGATGGAACAAATACTCATAAAACTGCCCAAGTAGATGAGACACTATGCTTGGGGTGTGGAGTATGTGCGACGGTGTGCAAATCGGGAGCCATTACTATGAAACCCCGTCCTCAACGAGTATTCCCTCCTGAAACGGCCTTTGACCGCATGGTTCAACGGGCTATTGAAAGAGGAAAACTCGCCGATTTAATTTTAGAAAATCCTGAAAAATTGTCCTATCGTGCCTTTGCTCGTATATTATCTATTCTTGAAAAAACAACTCCCGGTAAAGCATTATTGGCAATAAAACCTCTCCAATCCATCTTTTTCCAGCAAGCCATTAAAATCCTAAGTAAAACATAAATATAGTTCAGCATAAATTTTCTCTAATACATTTTATAAGGATACTTTGTGAAAGAAAACCGAAACAACTATTTCTGCTTAATTATAAATATCTTCATTCTCTCTACTTTATTTTCTTTTATGTGTTTACCACAAGGGCATTCTGAAGAAGCCCCCGTTTCATATCAAACAAAGGACCTTGTCCCTCTCTGGACAGCCACAAATGGGTATATCTCAATAAATAATTCAGAAGAACTGCAATTAGAACCCAAAGGAAATCGCATAACCTATGCATTTCCCATCTTTAATCAACCTATAAACATTCTAACCTGGGAAGTTACTTTTCGAATTAGGAAGAAATACAATGAAGACTTTCGTGCCGGGTTAGGACTTGCCGAAATGAATTTGAACAATCCTAAAACTTCCGTAGAAATAGGGATATTAAAAGGAAACGAAATAAGAGCAAATCCTATTGGTTTTTCCCCTAAAATGCTTTTTACTGTTTCAGAGGACCAAGATGTAAAAATATCTATACAAAAAGGAAAAATAACATACGGAATTTCAGTAAACAATGAAAATTTCTCTACTATCCCCGTTACTCATCTCCCTCCCCATCTTTATCCTGTGATATACATTCAATCTTGTTCCGCAGTTTTTAAAGATATGAAATTATCATTGATAGAACAAGAACAGAAAAAGACTGCTTCCGAACTCCATCTATCCCAGCTTTCTACTGGGAAAATAGAGAAACAAAATCTTAAAACACTTCCCCGTATTCGGTTGGGAGAAAGAAATGGGAAAAAAGTTTTTATAATAGATAGCAATAATGAATTATTTGTTCCACGGGGATTTAATCATGTAGTTTTAGAACATGGCAATTCTGGTTGGCACGCTTTATTTAATACAAATGTTTACCAATCCGATAAAATGGATTCTGTATTGAGACAAATATCAGTCTGTGGTGTGTATTTGAAAAAATCCGAACCGATTTTATTAATGGGCTCGGCGGGCGGAATTCCCCCCGAACCCCCCTTCCGCCCGCCTCGCCAAAAAGCGGAAGCGGAAAGGACGATTTCAAGTTTTTCTAATCCCGCCCTGCGGGATTGCGAGGCTGTGCCTCGCTTGGCGGCAAATTCTTTTCAGAAAATAATGTGGTTTGTTCTTGTAAAAATTCTTTTATTCTTTTTTCTGCTAAATCACAATATTTTTTATCAATATCATAAGCAACATATTTTCTTTTTGTTTTTAACGCCGCGATACAAGTTGTCCCACTGCCAACAAATGGATCTAAAACAATTTCATCCTCAAATGTGTAAAGCTGAATTAAACGATATGGTAATTCGACTGGAAAAGGCGCAGGGTGGCCCACTTTTGAAGCTCGCTCTGCGGCGAATTTCCAAACGCTTTTTGTAAACTCTAAAAATTCCTCTTTTGAAATAGTGCTTTTTCTCTTTTGCGGATTTAATCTAGTAAAGGTATCTTTACAAAAAACAAGAATATATTCGTGAATATCCCGCAACACCGGATTGTTAGCTTTTAAGTATGTCCCCCAGGCGGTTGAAGGGCTGGCACTACTTCCTTTATCCCATAGGATTTCCCCCCTCATCAAAAAACCTATAGACTGCATGTCTTCAATAATATAGCTATGAAGCGGTATATAGGGCTTTCTACCTAAATTCGCAACATTTATACAAGATCTACCGCCGGGGACTAAAACTCTGTATGTCTCTTTGAATACGCGTTTTAGTAATTCTCTATATTCTTTAAGAGATAAATTCTCGTCATATTCTTTACCAACATTGTAGGGCGGCGAAGTAACCATCAAATGGACGCTATTATCTGGAAGCTCTGACATAGCTTCACTACTTTTACAAAAAACTTTATTTATATTTTGGGGCTCAATCTGATTTTCTACATACTCAACATCTTTTCCG